>DAOQTN010000243.1:0-4973 GCA_035340555.1 Anaerolineaceae bacterium
AGTATATTGCCGTGCCGCTGGAAAGCGCCCCCCTGCCGATGCCGGCGCCCACCCCGGTGACCGTGGGCGGCGCCACCATTTTTGGTCTGGAAATAGAGCATTACGAGGAGTTTTAGCCATGAAAATGATCATTGCCATTCTACCGGATTCAGATGCCGATGCCGTTTCCCAGGCCCTGACCCAGGCCAGTTTGCGGGTGACCCGGATAGCCTCCACTGGCGGGCTGTGGCGGCGGGGCAACACCACCTTCCTGGTGGGCCTTGAAGATGAACAGGTCCCGGACGCGCTGGAAAAAATCAAGGCCAGCTGCGCCCCCGCCGAACCCGGCACCGAGAGCCGCCGCGGCGTTTTGTTCGTCCTCAAAGTTGACGACTATATCCATCTCTAAATTGAGTCTCTGACCAACGGTGAGTAGTGGTCCGGCTGCAGCCGGTTCACTACTCACTGTGCTTCTCAAACGGATCCGGGAATCTATGAAAAAAACTTTGGCAGACTGGCTGGGAACATTCTGGGGAGTGCTGCATGCCCCCACCCGGCAAACCTTTCTGGATGAAGCCCAAAAAGCCCCGGGAAAATTTCTCAGCGCGCTGCTTTGGGTGGTATTTGCGGTAATGGTGGATGCCTTGGGCACCACCCTGGTGAACGGCTATCCCCTGTCCATTGGAACATTTGGCATCATCTTTATCTTTGCCCCGATCGGCTTTTTGTGCTTTGTCTTCTGCCTGGATGCGATGAATCGCAAAATTTACGGTGCCTCAAAAAGCCGGTATGATGAATTCCTATATCTCATCACCGCCCTTTTTGTCCCCTTCATGCTGCTGACGTTCCTGCTCAGCCTGATCCCGGTGGCCGGAGCCTATCTGGCCTGGGTGATCTGGCTGTACCCCATCTTTTTACTGGTGCAGGTCATCCGGGCGCTGACCCGGCTTAAACCCGCCCAGGCGATCATCCTCACAGCGCTGTCCATCCTATTGGGCGGCACCGGGGCCGTCTGCCTGCCCATCTTTCTGCTCAGCCTGGCCGGTCTGCCGCCATCGGCATTTGGACAATAGGGGCAGCGCCGTTCTCCGAAACCTACTCAAATCTTCCTTTTGATCCTGGCTGGATACGCGTTGATCCTGGCTGGATACGCGGGCATGGCAGACCGTGGGCCGGTTGGTTCTGCTGGCTTCATAGGGCTTCAGCCCATGCAATTGAGCCAAGTCATACCGCCGATGACCTTTGGGGGTTCGCTCAGAACGAATCTTGCCCTCCGCTTCCCAACGACGCAGGGTGGGAATGGAGACACCCAACTCCTTTGCGGCCTGTCCAATGCTGACTCTCATGCCACCCATTATCCATATAAAATAAGTCTTATATAGATATAGATGGATATTATCTTGCAGATACTACCCCTCAGTCCACGTCCTGGCCTGAGGGCAGGTTGGGGCAGGTCTGATGATACGGCAAGTCGGGCAGGAAGTAGGTGTCCCATTCGGACTGGGTGAGGTTGCGCCGCAGCCGGGCACAGACGGCGGCGGTCAGGTCCGGGTTCGACCAAGGCCAGAGGTGAACCAGGCTGTCACTGGCAGCAAAAGCCAGCTGCCGCCCATCCGGACTGAAGACCAACGCATTCGGACTAAAGGCCAGCAAATTGTCCGGTAAAACCGGCCGTCCGGCTTCAAGGATGGGAGCGGATTCAGTAAAAACCTGCCAGATCTGCACCATGCCAGCCGCATCCCGGGTGGCCACGTGGTGACTGTCGGGGCTGAAGACGATCTGGATCAGATCGGGCTGCGGAATGGACTGGCAGCCCAACCGGGTATCGGTGCTGATCTCCCAAACGCAGATTTCGCCCGCCTGACTGGCAGAGTAAATCCACTGCCCGTCCGCGCTGAATGCCACTGATTGAATATAGGCATCCTGGAAGAACCGTCCCAGTTCCTGAGCGGTGTGGAGATCCCAGATTTTTATACTGCCATCGTGGCCACCGGAAACCAGCCATTGACCATCCGGGCTGAAGGCGATGGCTTCAACTCTGGCGTCGTGTTTTAGGAGGAGACCAGGCTCAACGCTGGAAATTTCGGCAATATATACATCTCCCCCCGTGTTCCCCAGGGCAATCAGACGATCGTCCGGGCTGAAGGCCAATGCCAAGGCGAAATGTCCAAATGACCGATCTGACCCGTCAGAGATGATTGCTCCAGTTTCACTATCCCAGATTTTCAGGCTAGTAAATGTCCGCGTACTGGCGTAGGCGACCAGGTTGCCGCTTGGGCTGAAAACGACCAGTCCATCCTCCTCTGGGAGATTAATTTGAACCCGGGCCATCGGATTTTTTTGGTCCATGCGCCAGGTGTATATCAGACCGCTGTGGTTGATGGCGTGAATTTTCCCCCCATCAGGTGAAAAGGCAATTGCATTGGGGGAAAAATCAAAGTCTGGCAGCGGCAGTTCAAAACCCGGATCGGCAGGCAGCTGCCAGACTCCCAAAAAGCCATGGAGTCCGGCTGTAATAATTTGCTGCCCATCCGGGCTGAAGGCAACTCGCCCGATGGTATCAAAACTGTCCAACCGGGCGATAGCCTGACCGGTATCCAGGTCCCAGATCCGGGTATAACCACCCCATTCTCCCAAAACCACCCAGCGGTTATCCGGGCTGAAGGCCAGGGAGTAAACCCCGCGGTCGGTTGCGTGGATTGTCCTGAATACCAAAAGGTTGGCGGCGGGCTCCCCGTCATGAGGCGGCCAGCCATCGTCGGCGAAAAACCTGACATATCCTTCACCACAGTCAGCTGCAATCAGGCTGCCATCGGTGTTGACAAAGAGCTCAAGTACATCGCGCTGCTCCGCCGAGGCAGACCTCACCTGCCCGGTTTCCAGATCCATGACTTCAATACGGTTGTCCATGGTGTAGTAGACCAGCCGGCGACTGTCAGCAGAAAACACAGGGTCAACAAAAATGGAGTAGTAACCGAAGTCAAAAAGGATATTCTTGAGGGTGACGATTTTTTGCTGTGTGCTTAGATTCCAGAGGTTGTATTGCATCCCGTCGGGCCCCAGGCTTTCTCCCAACATCCATTGCCCGTTTGGACTGATCCAGCGGCGGGAATAATACGCACTGGGAAAAAACAGCCCCACCCGCTGACCGGTGGCAATGTCGTAACTGTAGCTTTCAACAATTTTGCTCGTATTATTGAGCACAATGGTGAGATGGTCGCTGTCCGGACTGAAAAAGAAGTCGCTACCGCTGAGGACATGAAGCATTTGCTGACCGGTGGATGTATCCCAGACACTGCTGCTGCCGTGAGTCCCCACCGCCAGCAGCCAGCGCCCATCCGGGCTGTAGCGAATGAGGTGGTCGTTTGCTTCCTCCAAAAAGAAAATGATGGAACCAGTTTTTAGATCCCAAATGTTAATCCCTGCTTCGCTGACTGAAGCGGCCTGGCTGCCATCCGGATGGATGGCAATGTCCCGGATGAAAACAGATTGATCGATTTGATAGTCCAGGACCGGCAGCAGGGACGCCGCTGTCATCAAGGTGTTATTGGCCGGGTTGATGGGATTGCGCTGGACTGATTCGAGTGCCAGCAGGGTGATCAACTGCAGGTTGGCGGGGTTATCTGTCTTTAAATTGTCAGCCTGCACGGCCAGCAGGCGCGCCAGAATGATATCGGCCTGGGCCAGGGCTGCGCTGTGCCCGGCATCCGCATCGGCGGCGCGGGTATTGGCCTGATCCTGCCTGGTTTCAGCATCAGCCACCCGGCCTTCGGCAATGGCCAATGAATTGTAGGCATCGTTCAAGTACCGGGCGGTCCGGCTGGCACGACCCCAACCCAGCATTGAGGTGATCAGCAGCAGGATGACGGCCGCACTCAGTCCCACAACCAGCGGGTTGACGGGTTTCGGTCGCGGGGTGCGGCGCTGGCGGTCAAGGGGGTTGGCGGTCGGGGCAGTCCCGCCCGCTGGTGCATCCAGGCGGCTGCCCAGCGCCCGCAGTTCAACTTCAAGGGTCGCAGCAAAGCGCTGCCGGTCCGCCTCTGACAGGCCCTGGCCGGCCAGCGCAATCACATCCAGTTTTTGCAGCAGCGTGTCCAACGCGCGGCGCAGGTGGGCATCCGAGCGGGCGGCGGTCGTCATATCGCGGGCCAGTTCGGTTTCGGGGCGGCTGGGCCAGCGCTGCAGCAGCGCCAGGATGGGCCCGGCACTGCCCTTTTTCAACAGCCGGTTGATCACCGGCTCCACTCCCGGCTCGCGCAGCTGTGTGGCGATTACGGCGGGCATCAAGGCCTTGATGACCAGCCAGCCGTACAGGGTATCCACGCCGGCCGGCTGCAGCCGGGCTGATGAAGCCGCGAAATAACTGGCGATCTCGGTTTTCCAACTTTCCAGCGAAAAAGACATTTCACCTCCAGGCTCACGCCGGTGAAGGAATTATAATCCACCTGACGCGGCGGACGACAAAAAGCCAGATTTGGAAGACAAATTTTGAAGACAAGTTCAGAGGAAAAATTGATGCGCTGATCCGCCCCGATCTTTCATGACGCTGCGCTTGAGCTTGAGATCATCATCCGGTGCCGAATCCTTGAACCCGGTACTCAAAATCCGAAACCTGGGATATACTGAATTCAGGAGCATTCCCCGTTGCGGGGTGAAAGGATGGCTTGATTTTCTCGTGAAAACCCGGTTATTGAATGTGCTGACTGTTTTAATCCTGGTTGGCGTGATCATTGTGGCTGTGACCATAATATCAATCTTTAACAACCCAACCGGTCCGGTCAATCCCTTTCCACCCCCAACCACTGTACCGACAATTTTTATTCCCACTGCCACAATCACGCTGACCCCCATTCCCCCCACCGCCACACCCATCCCGCCAACGGCAACGTTTACACTGCGGCCCAGCTCGACGCTGCCGCCGACCATCACCCCCTACGGCATGCCGACGATGACGCCCACCTGGGTGACGGGCGTGCCCTTCAGGACGGAGCGGC
>DAOQTN010000244.1:0-4970 GCA_035340555.1 Anaerolineaceae bacterium
CACTGAATGTGGTCGGTGTCGACAACCTGCCAATCATCCAGGGGGATTTACAGCGACTGAAACAAGCCTTTTCCAATGTGATTCAAAATGCCATCAAATTCACCCCCAACAACGGACACATCCAAATCAGTGGCTACCTGCTGACCAATCCGGAGAATCCCGGGGAACAGGCGGTGGAGGTCATTGTTACCGATACCGGCATTGGCATTGCCTCGGAGGAATTGGAGCGCATCTTTGATGCCTTTTACGGTGCCGGGGATCCCAATTTGCACAGCACCGGGGACTTCAAATTTAAAGGCGGCGGGCCCGGGTTGGGATTGACCATCACCCGGGGCATTATCGATGCCCACGGGGGGCGGGTCTGGGCCGAGAGCCCGGGCCATGATGAAACCCATTTCCCGGGAAGTAAATTCCATCTTCTGCTGCCAGTTAACCCGCCCACACCGCCCCTCGCCTGAGATGAACTGATGTTCCTGCCATCCACCCGCTCTGAATTGGACGCGCTCGGTTGGGCTGCCCTGGATGTCATTCTGGTCAGCGGCGACAGCTATATTGACCATCCAGCCAGTGGGGCGGCGGTCATTGGCCGGGTCCTGGAAAAAGCAGGTTATCGGGTGGGGATCATTGCCCAACCTGACATTCACTCCGAGAAGGATATCGCCCGGCTGGGCGCGCCGCGCCTGTTCTGGGGCGTGACAGGGGGCTGCGTTGACTCCATGGTTGCCAATTACACCGCCACACAAAAGAAACGGCGGCAGGATGATTACACTCCCGGCGGGGAAAACAACCGCCGGCCGGACCGGGCGGTGATCGCCTATGCCAACCTCATCCGACGGTACTTCAAAACCCCCGGTCCGATTGTCTTGGGCGGCATTGAAGCCAGCCTGCGGCGGGTGGCCCACTACGATTACTGGGACGACCGCATTCGACGGGCCATTTTATTTGATGCCAAGGCAGACTATCTGCTTTACGGAATGGCAGAAAAATCAGTCTTGGCGCTGGCCCAGGCGTTGAGGGCTGGTCAGCCGGACCTGGAAATTCGCGGCCTGTGCTACCTGGCCAAGACACCGCCGCCGGAGGCGGTGGATCTGCCCAGTTATGAAGAGGTCATCGCCGACAAACTGGCCTTCATCCGCATGTTCCATTTGTTTTATCAAAACAACGACGCACTGACCGCCCGGACCCTCTGCCAGCGGCACGGGGACCGGTACCTCGTCCAGAACCCTCCCGAAGCGCCCCTGAAGCAGGCCGAGCTGGACGAAATTTATGACCTGCCGTTTGAGCGCAGAGTGCACCCCTTTGATGCCCAGGGGGGGGCGGTGCGCGCCCTGGAGACCA
This sequence comes from Anaerolineaceae bacterium, assembly GCA_035340555.1. Taxonomy (GTDB): domain Bacteria; phylum Chloroflexota; class Anaerolineae; order Anaerolineales; family Anaerolineaceae; genus JAGOFZ01. The sequence goes on from DAOQTN010000244.1 coordinate 1,339, forward strand.
TCCGTTTCTCCATTTCAACCCATCGTGGCTGCTACGGCGAGTGTAATTTCTGTGCGATTGCCGTCCACGAAGGCCGGACCGTCCAGTGGCGCTCTCAAGAATCCGTTGTTGCTGAAGCCACCCGGGTCACCCAGCTACCCGGGTTTAAAGGGTATCTGAGCGACGTGGGCGGCCCGACCGCCAATATGTATGGCTATGAATGCGAGAAGAAGCTTGGCCTGGGCAGCTGCGCCAACCGCCGCTGCCTGACGCCGGAGATTTGCCGTCTGATGCGCCCCGACCACCGGAAACAGATCCAACTGCTGGAACGGCTGCGCCAAATCCCCGGCATCAAAAAAGTTTTTGTGGCCTCCGGCATTCGTTATGACCTGGTGCTGGCCGACCGGATGCACGGCCGCGCCTATCTGCGGGCGGTTGTCAATCACCACGTCTCGGGACAGATGAAAATTGCGCCGGAACACAGCGAAAACAATGTGCTGCGGCACATGGGTAAACCGGGCAACGACAGTCTGCTGCGCTTCAAGGCCATGTTTGAAACCCTAACAGCTGAAGCCGGTCTGCCCCAATTCCTGACCTATTACCTGATCGCGGCCCACCCCGGCTGTACTGAGGCTGACATGCGGCGGATGAAGGACTTTGTCAGCAGCAAGCTGCACATCACTCCGGAACAAGTCCAGGTCTTCACCCCCACGCCATCCACCTATGCCAGCCTGATGTATTATACCGAACTCGATCCCTTCACCCTCCAACCCATTTTTGTGGAGAAAAATCTGCACGCCAAGGAACTCCAGAAGGAAATCATCACCGAAAAAGGGGCTCAAGCACCGCAGCCGGGGCAGCCACCACGCGCCAAGCCGCCCCAGCGTGGTTCGTCTCCGCGGCGCGACACATCACCGCAGTCCGGCCAGCCGCCGCAACCCGGCAAGCCGCCGCAGTCCAGGAGGAGACCATCATGATCATTGAGCACCGGCGCATCATTCTGACCGGGGCCGCCTCCGGCATCGGCCGGGCCTTGCTGGCAGCATTAAGCCAGATTCCAGGCCGCATCCTGGCCGCGGATCGGAACGGACCGGCACTGGCCGAGAGCCTTGCCGCCCTGGCGGGCTGCCCGGCACAATTGAGTGGGTTTGAAGTGGATTTATCAAATTCCGCCGGGGTTGATGCCTTGTTTGATGAAGCACAGGCACGGATGAACGGCGTGGATATTTGCATTGCCAATGCCGGTTATGCCTATTATGAGAAAATCACCCGGCCGGATTGGGCTCACATTGAGAACATCTACCGCTTAAATGTTTTTTCAGCCATTTATTCGCTCGAAAAACTGCAGCTGGTGGCCGCCGGCCAGGACTTTCGCATGGTGATGATCGCCTCGGGCATGTCCCATCTGGCCGTTCCCGGATACGCCATCTACGGCTCCACCAAGGCGGCACTGGACCGATTTGCGGAAGGCCTGCGCTATGAACTGGCCCGGCCGGAACAATTGATGCTGGTCTATCCGATTGCAACCCGCACCAATTTTTTCCAACAAGCCGCCCACCAAACCCCGATTCCATTTCCCAGTCAGACCCCTGAGGTCGTCGCGGCAGCCATTTTGCGCGGCCTCCGGCAGAATCGGCATTCGGTTTACCCCTCGGCCATTTTTTCGCTGATCCTGCTGCTGGACCGTTTTCTGCCATTAACGCGCCGGCTCTACCAGGCCCACGAAAACAAAATTTTCAACCAATGGTTTAGGGGGCAACACTAAAGCGACACTGCCACCTGATCCGGGAAGTTTTACCCGGTGTCTGGCAACTCAACCCCTTCCCAGGAGCATTCCATGAATTTCATCGATGATCTACTTGCCCGTCTACCGGATTGGTTTCAGGATGAAGAACAGTTCCAGTTAGCCCGGCTGACCAATCAACTGCATCCCTATACCGCCCTCTTTACCCCCATCCAGATCAATCAATTGACCATTAAAAACCGGATCGTCATGGGCCCCATGGGCAATATTTCGGTTGCAGATGAACATGGCCGGCCATCCAGCAAAATGATCCAGTATTTCACCGAGCGGGCCCGCGGCGGAGTGGGTTTGATCACTTCAGGATTGGTGCCGTTCAGCCAGGGCATCGACCCCTCCGTCACAGAGGCCGATGGCCGCAGTTATTTCCCCCGCATTGAAGGATCCCGCACCGTCTATGCCGGCTGGCGGGATCTGGCAGAATCCATCCATGCCCATGGCTCACGATTCTTTATTCAGTTGACCCCCGGATTGGGCCGGGTCGGATCGCCGGAAGTGTTGATGCACAAATACAAGCTGCCGGTCTCCGCCTCCTGGAATCCCAATTTTTATATTCCAGCCGTGCCCTGCCGGCCGCTCACCGATGCCGAGTGTCGTAAAATCATCCAACGCGGTGCCCAGGCTGCAGCTGACGCCAAGGCCATGCAAATCGACGGCGTTTATCTCCACGGGCATGAAGGCTATTTGCTGGAACAAATGACCAACCGGGCCTTCAACCGGCGCAAATTGGGTCGCTACGCTGACTGGCAGGCCTTTGGCATCGAGCTGGTTGAAACCATGCGCCAGCGGGTGGGCCCCCATTATCCGATCATGTACCGGATTGATCTGTCGCTGGCCTTGAACGCCACCTATCGGGAAAAAATGCAATCGGAACCCACCTTGCGGTATTTTCGTCAGGAACGCAGCGTGGAGGAAACCCTGGCCTACATGGCCAACCTGGTGCGCGCCGGTGTGGACTGCTTTGATGTCGACCTGGGGTGTTACGACAACTGGTGGCTGCCGCACCCCCCGAATTCGATGCCCTCCGGTTGCTATCTGGCCATTGCCCGTCTGGTTAAGGACACCTTTGCCGCACAGCAAATCCAATCCAACGCCGGACTGCCGGTGCCGGTGGTGGCCGTGGGCAAGCTGGGATACCCCGATCTGGCTGAAAAAGCCCTACGGGACGGGCTGTGTGACATGGTGATGCTGGCCCGGCCGCTCCTGGCGGATCCCGATTGGGCCAATAAAGCCTATGCCGGGCAGGTTCAATCCATCCGACCCTGCATTGGTGATCAGGAAGCCTGCATCAATGAATTCATTGAAGGGGGGCACAGTCAGTGTGCCGTGAACCCGCGCACCGGGTTTGAAGATATCATCGACCGGCATACCAGCCCGGCACAGCAGGCCAAGCGGGTGGCGGTTGTCGGTGCGGGTCCGGCGGGGATCATCTGCGCGACCACTGCGGCAGCCCGGGGCCATCAGGTGACGCTCTACGAAAAGCGTTCCCGGATTGGCGGCATGCTGGTGCCGGGTTCCGTGCCCCGGATCAAATATGAGGTGGCCAATTATTTGACGTTCCTGGAGACTGAGCTACAGGATAGTTGCGCCCACCACCACCTGACCTTGAACTTAAACACGGAAGCCAGTCTGGAGGTGCTCCAGGACGGTCAGTTTGACGCCATTGTAATCTGTACAGGCGGCACCCCTGCCACACCGCCCATTCCAGGCGTGGATCAGCCTGACGTCATCCAGGCGGTGGATTTGTTCCTTAATCCACGGCTGGCGGAAAGCGCCGCAAAAGTTGTCGTCATCGGCGGGGGCGCGGTTGGCTGTGAAGCGGCCCACTATTTGGCCAGCGAGCACCACAAGC
>DAOQTN010000245.1:0-4940 GCA_035340555.1 Anaerolineaceae bacterium
CGAGCGGAGACCGAACAAATGGGCGAATTGCAGCAGAAACAGGAAGAAGCCTTGACTTTAGTTTCCGCTAAAAGCGTAAATCGAAGTTCACGGAGAGGTTCTCCGGGAACCGAGCACCTTATCAATTGAGCCCATTTTCTGCTTTAAACTGGCGTTATGGGCACCGCAGTGGTCATTTTGGGGCGGGGAGCCAGCTTTCCCTTGGGAAGATGTCCTGTGGTCGAGTTCTTTTTGCGAAGTTGGCCTGGAAATCCGGTATCAGCTTTCAAAAATGGCTTTCCCATCAGGCGGCGCCGGAATCGTCCCGGAGTACGCTGGGGTTTCCGGTCCCAAAAACCGGTAGCGACTGCTGGAGCGGTGGCTGCCAGGAAACTCAAGAGCGAGCCTGCCAGCAAAGCTAATTCTGGCAAGCGCTGAACACTTTCCTGAGCGTGCACAAACTGCCGATGTGCGCCGACCATTCGTTTCGCCGCCAGGGGTATCTATTCGCCGGGCCAGCGATCACGATAGATGTCCCGCGCCCAGGGGTAACCACCTGCGGGTACCACCTGCAGGGAAACATCCTGCGGGTACCACCTGCGGGAAACACCCTGCGGGTACCACCCTGCGGGTACCACTTGCGGGTAACCAACTTGCGGGAAACACCCTGCGGGTAACCACCTGCGGGTACCACCTGCGGGTACCACCCTGCGGGAAACACCCTGCGGGATATTACCTGCGAGTAATGGCATCTGTCATGCGGGCCACCTGGACCATGGCCTCAACGTCGTGTACCCGCACAATGTCAGCCCCGCGCGCAATCCCCACCGCCACGGCGGCAGCGGTTCCCTGGAGGCGCTGTTCTGGCGGCTGGTTCAAGGTGTAGCCAATGAAGCCTTTGCGGGAGACGCCCAGTAGGACGGGATAACCCAGAGCCCGGATGTCGTTCAAACGGTTAACCAGTTCCAGGTTTTGTTCAACGGTTTTACCAAACCCAATGCCCGGGTCCAGGATGATTTGTTCTGCGGGGACACCGGCTGCCCGGGCCAATGCAGCACTTTCCTGTAGCTGGCCGCAAACCTCCGCCACCAGGTCGGTGTAGGTTGTTCCTACATAGCGTCCACCCAGCTGCTGCTGGATTTCCACCTGCTGCGGTGTGCTGCGGTTGTGCATTAACACCACGCTGGCTCCCCGGCGGGCGGCCACCTCGGCCAGGCGGGGATCTGCCTGCAATCCCCACACATCATTGATCCAGTGGGCCCCTGCTCGCAGCGCGGCCTCGGCCGTTTCCGCTTTATAAGTGTCCACGGAGATGATGGTGCCCAGCCCGGCAGTGGTCAGGGCCCGGATGACTGGCAGGATCCGTCCCATCTCTTCGTCAGCATCGACAGGTTCCGAGCCGGGACGGGTGCTCTCCCCACCAATGTCCAGGATGTCCGCTCCAGCCGCTACAAACCGGCGGGCCTGTTCCACGGCTGCTTCAACCACTGCGGCGGCTCCCAGCAAACCGTCGCCTGAAAAGCTGTCGGGGGTGACATTAATGATTCCCATGACGTAGGTCTGCCGGCCCCACGCCAGGCGACGCGGGGGATCAAACAACTTCATGCCGGTGACATCCACATCCGCCAACAATGACGCGGCGGTTCGTCCCAGTCCGGGATGGCTCAAACCGGGGTTTAAATCCACCAACGGCTGCAGCACAAAAGCCCGTTCCACCAGCCGGGGGTGGGGGATCACCAGCTCCGGGGTGTCCAGGATCAGGTCGTCGTAAAACAAAATATCCAGGTCGATCTGGCGCGGTCCATAGCGAAAACTGGGGGTCCGCCCCACTCGAGCCTCAACCCCCTTGAGCGCCTGTAACAATTCCAGGGGTTCGAGGTCGGTTTCGGCCGCCACCACCATATTGAGGAAGGCGGGCTGCTCGGTGTATCCCCAAGGTGGGGTTTCATAAATGGGGGATGACCGCTTCCACAGGATCTGTGGCCCCAGTGCATCCAGCGCCGCCTGCAGATTGCCCCGTCGATTTCCCAAATTGGAACCCAGTGCCAGATAAAGCTTGTGCATCACTCACCTCATGTCCTTTGAATCAACAGCGCCAGTCCGGCACCCGGACTGAGCAGCAATCCGGCTGCTTCCGGTTTGGCCTGGACGGCTTCAGCCAGGGCGTTGAGCCGGAAGAGGGTGCCGGCGGGTTCCACCGGAATCCAAGCCGCCGTGGCCAGTGAGGGTGCCGGTGCGTCAACCCAGGCAATCTGTCCAGGGTCAGTTCCGGCATCGGCCAACAGCGTCGGCAGGTGATCGAATAAATCTGCCGGCGGACGGGGGCCCGGCAGCGGGATGAGGCTGGCCCGGGCCAGCAAATTCCGCCCCCCAACCGCCGCGGCGGAGGCCAGCAGCGTTGCGGCGGTGCGCCCATCCCGGGTCTGCAGCAGGAGGATCAGGGTACACTCGCGCGTGGCCAGGCTATGCAGCAGCAGGTTAACCAGACGGTGATCGGCCGGCGGTTCCCCACTCCAGTGGTAATTGATGGCTGGTCCGGCGAGCCTGGCCGGGGTCTCAAAATGATGGGCTTCGTCGACCCATTCCAGCCGGACACCAGCCTGTTTCACTGCTCCCGCAGCGGCTTCTGAAGCGGTATCGGCCGCGCAGCCGGAAATCCAGTAAGCCTCAATCATGATTTACATCCCGCGCAGGGCATTCAAAAGATCTGCCAGCAGCCCATAAGCGGTGGTTTCAGGTCCGGGATTGCTCTCCACAATTCCCAAGCCTGGCAGGACATCGCTCTCAAACTGGACGTAGGAACTGGTGCCGTTGATCGCAAACAGCGGCGAATTGGGGGCCACCTGCTCGGGGCGAACCCGGGCTGTGATCATCTGGGGTCCCTGCCGCCGCGCCGTGCAGACCAGTTTCCAGCGTTTGCCGGATTCTCGGGCCTGGGCCAGTTGTTCGGCGGTGATGTCCCGAATCCCTTCCCGCTGGATATCCTGAGGTTTGAGGGGGATGCCCATGATGACCGTTGTCAGGGCGGCCACCTTGATGGCGGCATCCCAGCCGTCCACATCCGCACTGGGATCGGTTTCGGTGATGCCAATGGATTGGCCGTAGGCGATTGCCTCTGCCAGCGTTTTACCTTCCTCCATCATGCCCAGCAGTAAATTGGTGCAGGAGTTTAGGATTCCCTGAAAGCCGGTCACCTCGGCCGCCGGCAGCGGCCCCCGGAACAGGGAAAAAATGGGAGCGCCATCCATGACGGCTGATTCAAAAAGGAAGCGCCGGCCGCGCTGGGCCGCCAGAGCGGTCAGTTCCGGATAAGCATGGACCACGGGGCCTTTGTTGGCGGTGATGGCATGCATGCCCTTTTCCAGACCCAGGCGGAGATATTGTGCTGCCGGCTGGCCGCTGTGGTGGTTGACCGGTGTGTTTTCAAACAGCACATCTGCAGACGCGGTGTAAATAAACTCAGCCATGTCCGTCGGGGCCGGCTGGGCGGCAAGCAGATCCAGGGATTGGCCGGCGTTGGCCAATTCCAATGCGCGCGCCAGGTTGATACCGGCCGCATCAAGCGCCCGGCCGTGTCGCCCGGTGGCAATTCCAGTGACCCGGAATTTGCAGCCGAACTCCTCTTCCAGCAGTTGCTCCTTGCGCAGCAGCAGCCGGGCAAAAGCCTGGCCAACATTACCAAAACCGATCAAAAGGAGTGAATAGGTGCGGGCCATGTTTGAATTCCTTCTTTCTTTATATTAAATCGATCCGACGACCGTCCTAGAGCGGCGGCCAGGGGTAGGCGCGCCGGCCGCCGGGCGGCTGGGGAAACCGCCGTTCTGCCAGCAGGACACACATCCGCTCAACCAGTGCCTTGACCTCGACTGCTGACAGCAGTGCGGTCAATTCCGCCCGCAGGGGGCTCTCCACCGCATTCAATGCTGTCAGCACACGTTCCAGATCCATACATAACTCGGCGGGGATATCCTCGCCGGCAAAATTCCAGATGACAGTGCGTAGTTTGGGGAGGATGTTAAAGCACAAGCCGTGATCAATCAGCCAGAGGTGATTTTGGGCATCCATGAGCACATGTCCACCTTTGCGATCCGCATTGTTGAGCAGCAGGTCAAACAGTGCCGCCGGCCGCAGCCGTTCATATTCCTCCGGGCTGAAACTGAAATAGTGCCGGTTGGGATCATGGTCAATGAAAAGCTGGAGGGATCCGGGACCCAGGGGAGCCTTGCGCCGCCGGTAAACGGTGGGAGGGACCAACCCCCAGCCCAGGGCCGCACTGAGACAATAGGCGGCTGCCTCGCGCCGGGCCAGGGTGCGGTGGGGAAAATCCCATAGTGGTTGTTCCCCGCGGATGGGTTTGTAAACCGTCAGCAAATTCCGTTCGGCGAGGGTCACCCGGGCCAGGAAAGTGCCGTTGGAGCCGCGGATAAATTGTCCCTCCAATTCCACGTCACCGCGGCGCAGAATATTCAGCACATCGACTTCGGTCTCAATGCTTGTGTCCATTTTTCTTGGGACAAAAATGCCCGTCCGGATCCATGGGTTCCCCGCATTGCGGGCAGATGGGACGTCCGCGGTTGGTTAATTCAACGGCCCAGCGGGCCATCTGTCGGATTTGTGCCCGGCTGCACCAGAAGCGAACGGCGCTGGCGTTTTCCGGCAGCATGTCGCCGGCGAGTATTTCGCGGGCGATCAGGCAGACCAGATCCCGCTCCGTATCATAGGCCAGGCCCAGTTCACCCACCCGAAACAAGGCATCCACGGGAGGATGGATATGCATCTCGGTCTCGTTGTATTGACTGGATGCCGGGGAAAGGTGGGGATAACGGCTGTCAATTTCTGCCAGAAACTCCTCCACGCCGATGGCCAGGGTTTGGACCTGGATCTTTTCCACCAGCAGACTGACCACGCTGTCAGAGCTTGTTCCTTGAATGTAAAAGACGCGCTGCCCTGGCTGGCCAATG
>DAOQTN010000246.1:0-4931 GCA_035340555.1 Anaerolineaceae bacterium
GGTGGTCGCAGTGGTTTCGGGCCGGGCGGCCAGTTTGGCCAGGGTTGATTCACCGAGCAGGGCTTCGTCCTGCAGTTCGGATTCCTCATCCATGCGAATGCGGGGGGCCGGGGCGCGGCGGGCGGGCTGCTCGGCAGCCGCGGCTTCAGCTTCCAGGCCTTCGTCTTCCTTGTGGGCAGCCTTGCCTTCAATCACGGCATCGGCAATCTTGCCAACCAGGAGCTTCACGGCGCGAATTGCGTCATCATTGGAGGGAATGACATAATCGACACCGGACGGATCGCAGTTGGTATCCACCAGGGCGATGACCGGAATGTTGCGCAAGTTGGCCTCATGCACGGCCGTGTATTCACGACCGACATCCACCACAAAGACCAGTTCGGGCAGTTTCTTCATGGTGCGGATGCCGCCCAGGCGCAGCTCAAGGCGGGCGATATCACGTTCAATCAGCAGGCCCTCTTTTTTGGTCAGGCGCTGCAGTTCGCCGGTATCGCGCATTTTTTCCAGGCGTTCCAATTCCTGGATCCGCTGAAAGATGGTGCTCCAGTTGGTGAGCATCCCACCCAGCCAGCGTTCAGTCACGTAGGGCATGCCGCAGCGGCGGGCTTCTTCAGCCACCGTTTCCTGGGCCTGGCGCTTGGTGCCGACAAACAGGACCACACCGCCATTGCTGACGGTTTCACGGACCAGGTTGTAGGCCGTGGTCAGGGACTTGACCGTCTGCTGCAGGTCAATAATGTGGATGCCATTGCGCTCGGTAAAAATGAAGGGGCGCATGGCCGGGTTCCATTTGTTGGTGCGATGACCGAAATGGACACCACTTTCCAACAGGGCTTTCATCGAAATGACAGCCATTAGATATTCTCCTTTTTGCGTTTTGCTTCCGTCTCCATCATCCCACCCTGAGCCATCACTATGGACGGCACGCCAGGGTATGGTCAGGAGACGTGTAGAATAGGCTGCGCGGCGCGCAACGGGGCCGATTATAACACAACAATGCTTGATCCGGGCAAACCAATTTTCAGATTTCCAGATTCCAGGCATTGGGAATCGCCGTTGCACCCACCAAATCTGAGGCTATGATATCGAAATCTGCTGTTTTGACCGCCGCTTTCGCATTTCAGGATTCCCGGTTCCAGGTTCCCGGTTCCCGATTCCCGGTTCCAGTTCCAGGCCCAGGTTCCAGGCCCAGAGTGGCGGTGCCAGATTCAGGTAATTCATAACGACAGCCGCGGCAGGCTGGCCATGAGTTTCGCCCCGGTTTTCGCACTTGGTCGTTGCCGCGTCAATGCCGGGGGCATCAAACCAGGAAAAGTTTCCACCGTGATATCCGGTCAACCCGCAGCAACAAGCGGACGGTTGTGGTGCAGAGCCGGGCCTGCGGCAACGGGCTGCACCTGGGAACCGACCCTGCAGCAACCGGTGACGCCCGACAACCGCCAGAATATGAGCATGTTCACAGAAAAATTTTATCCCCGCTGATGAAAAAACACGCTATAATTCCGTTTGTGACCAAACGCCTCTTGATCTTCCTACTGATTGGCTTGCTGCTGTCAGGCTGCCGTGGCGATTCAGGCGGCGCCTCACAAACGCCAGCTGTCTCGCTGCAAAACAAGGGATCAGACACCATGGTCAACCTGGCCTTGGCCTGGGCGGAGCGGTATCAGGCGGAACACCCCGAGGCCAGCATTTCGGTCACCGGCGGCGGCAGCGGAACAGGACTGTCCGCCCTGCTCAATGGGACCGTGGACATTGCCAACGCCTCCCGGGCGATCAAAGCTGAAGAACTGGAACAAGCCGGCGCCGCCGGCTTCACCCCCGGAGAATACGTGGTGGCGCGGGATGCCATCGCCGTCATTGTCAACCCCGAGAACCCGATCCAGGAACTCACCCTGGCTCAAATCTCAGCCATCTACCGGTGTGAAATCAACAACTGGAGGCAGTTGGGGGGGGATGACCGCCCCATTGTCCGGCTGTCACGTGAGACCAACTCCGGCACGCATGTATATTTTCTGGAAGAGGTCATCCGGTTGGGGGACAAGGATAACACGGATATATTTTGCGCTGAAACCCTGCTCATGCCCTCATCAGAGGGCATTATTGCGGAGGTTGCCGACAATCCCAACGCCATTGGCTATGACGGCCTGGGATATGTCACGGCAGATGTCAAAATGCTGGCCATAGGCACCACCCCCACCGGCCCGTACATCCTACCCTCCGTGGCCAATGTCAATGCCGGCAGCTACCCCATTGCCCGCGATCTCTATATGTACACCCGCACCACCACCCCCACCGGGCTGCTGCAAGCCTATCTGGATTGGATCTTTTCGGCTGAAGCCCAGGCCATTGTGGCTGAATTGGGCTTTGTGCCGGTGGAGGCCGCCCCGTGATGCCGGGCGGCCGCACCCGGCGATCAGAATTTGCCATCACCTTTTTCATCAAGGTGGCGGGGTATTCCAGCATTCTGCTTGTCACGGCCATCTTCATATTTTTGATGAAGGAAGGGCTGCCGGCATTGGGGGATGTGGATCTGAAAACGCTTTTCGGCAGCCGTTGGTACCCGATCGAAGGCTACTTTGGGATCTGGCCGCTGATCACCGGCTCCCTGCTGGTTACAGTGGGGGCGGCACTGGTGGCCATTCCCCTCGGGGTGGGCACGGCGGTCTATATTTCCGAAGTCGCTCCTGGTTGGATCAAGGAAATTCTCAAGCCCTTGATTGAAATTTTGGCCGGGTTACCCTCGGTGGTGCTGGGTTTTCTGGGCATCACCGTGGCTGTGCCGCAGCTGCGTCTGCTTCTAAACCTGCCCACCGGGCTGACGGCCTTCACCGGTGCGGTAATGCTGGGCCTGATTTCCATCCCGACCATTGTCTCCATTGGCGAGGATGCCCTCAATACGGTGCCGCAATCCTACCGGCAGGCGGCGCTGGCGCTGGGGGCCACCCGCTGGCAGACCATCTGGGGGGTCACTGTCCCAGCCGCCCGTTCAGGAATTCTCACCGCCATCATGCTGGGTATTGGGCGGGCTTTGGGCGAGACCATGGCCGTCATGATGGTCACAGGAAACGCCCCGGTGCTGCCGGACAAATGGAACGCGCTGTTCCTGCCGGTGCGCACCATGACAGCCACCATTGCCTCCGAAATGGGGGAAGTGGCCACCGGCAGTGCCCACTACCACGTTCTGTTCTTTATCGGCATTGTCCTGTTTCTGCTATCCCTGGTCGTCAATATTTTTGCCTCCTTTGTCAGTTCCAAACAGCGCAAGCGCGCTGAACGGGTGCTCTCATGAAATCCGTACGGTTGTTCAACGCCAGACAAAAACAGGTCCTGGGGTTCAACCTGCTGCGGTTGCTCAGCCTGGTCACCGTGCTGCCAATTCTGGGCGCAGTGATCTACATTTTCGTGCGGGGTATGCCAGCCATCAGCTGGGAGTTTCTGACCGCCGTGCCGCGCAGCGGCATGCGGGAGGGGGGCATCATGCCCGCCATCATTGGCACGCTCTATCTGACCCTGGGCACAGCGGCATTCTCCGTGCCCTTGGGAGTGGCTGCCGGCATTTATATTGCGGAATACGCCGCCGACAACGCCCTGACCCGGTTGATCCGGGTGGCCATCATCAACCTGGCCGGGATCCCCTCGGTGGTCTACGGCTTGTTCGGATTTGGCATCTTTGTGCTCTTCCTGCAGATCGGCACCAGCATCCTGGCCGCGTCCCTGACCCTGTCCATCATGACCCTGCCGGTCATCATCAGCACCACCGAGGAAGCCCTGCGCGCGGTGCCCAATTCCTTCCGGGTGGTGAGCACATCACTGGGGGCCACCCGGTGGCAGACCATCTGGCGCATCATTCTACCGCAGGCCATGCCCGGCATCCTGACCGGGGTGATTTTGGGGCTGGAACGCGCCGCGGGTGAGACGGCGCCGATTCTATTCACCGGGGCGGCTTTCTTCCTGCCGCGGCTGCCCGGCTCCCTGCTAGATGCGACCATGGCCCTGCCCTATCACATCTTTGTCATTTCCACCCAGGTCCCAGGAATGCCCATCCAGATTCAGTACGGCACAGTGCTGGTGCTGCTGGTGTTCGTCCTGGGCATGAACCTGATTGCCACCCTCATTCGCTCCCGGGCGCGCGCCCGGCGCCAGTGGTAGGTAGACCCCCATGGATAAATTTGTCATTGAAAACCTGAGTCTGACCTACTCGGATGGGGCCGAAAGCCTGCGCGGGGTCAACCTGACCATTCGCGCCAACGCCGTCACCGTATTGTTCGGCCCGGCGGGCGGGGGCAAATCCACGTTACTGCGCACCCTCAACCGCCTGAATGATCTGGCAGATGTGGCTGAAGTCAGCGGGAAGGTTCTCTTCAACGACATTGATCTGCTCAACCCCCGGCTGGATGTGATTGCACTGCGCCGCAAAGTGGGCATCGTTTTCTCCCGGCCAGTGCCGCTCCCGCTGACGATCCGGCAAAATGTCAGCTACGGCTTGGAAATGGCCGGCGAGCGCAACAAGGCCCGCCTGAATGCCGCAGTCGAGCAAGCCCTGCGTCTGGCCGCTCTTTGGGATGAAGTTTACGATCGGCTGGATGCTCCCGCGACCGCCATTTCCGGCGGCCAACAGCAGCGATTATGTCTGGCCCGGGTGCTGGCTTTGGAGCCGGAGGTCATTCTCCTGGATGAACCCACCTCCGCCCTGGACCCGATTTCAACAGCCAAAATTGAAGCCCTCTTGATGGCGTTGACCGATCAGTACACCATTGTGGTGGCCCCGCATAATGTGCAGCAGGCCGCCCGGATTGCCGATTTTGGGGCTTTTTTCCTGCAGGGTGAACTGGTGGAATTTGGGGTCCGGGACAAGATCTTCCTGACCCCCCAGGACAAGCGGACCCAAGATTACATTGAAGGACGGTTTGGATAGGCAAACCGGGTGGGCT
>DAOQTN010000247.1:0-4921 GCA_035340555.1 Anaerolineaceae bacterium
CGCTCCAGGCGCTCTGCCGGACCCAGGGGGTCCCGGCGTCGATCCTGGCCGAGGCGTTGGCGCAGTCCCGGGACCTCCCGGCCCCCCGGCAGCTGTCCCGTTTCCTGTATGATCTGCTCAAGGACAACCGTGCCCTGCAGCAGCTCCGGCAGACCCTGGCGCTTGCCCCGGCCCTGCTTGCCGGGGAAGAGGATGAAGAGGATCTGGCGCGCTCGATTTTTCCGGGTGCGGCCGATCCGGTGGAGGCCATGGTCGCCCTGGTGGATCTGGCTGTCCAGGCCCGCCAGGATGAAGCGAGCCTGTCCTTGCTGCCGGCGCGTTATCATGTGTTTGCCCGGGCACTGGAGGGCGCCTTTGTCTGCCTGAATGAGGCGGGCCACACCGCTGCACAAGGACGCATTTTCCTGCAGCGGCGGGAGCAGTGCCCAGTCTGCGGCAGCCGGGTGTTTGAACTGCGCAGTTGCACCCGCTGCGGCACCGCTTACCTCATCGGCCGGGCCGATAAACACGGCGCGCCCATCCATTTTGACACCCCCGCCACCATTCCCCCCGCGGATAACGCCCGGGAGGACTGCGGTTTTGTCCTGGCCGGGCAGGTGGTGCCGCCGGATGAGGATGAGGCGGTGGGGGAGGGCACCGCCTTGGAGGAGATTGCCGACCCAGCCACGGATCCCTGGACGCTGTGTTTGGGCTGCGGCGCGCTTGAACAGGGGGCCGGGGTGGACCCGGGCTGTGACTGCGCCCCCGGCACCCCCCGGGTGAGGCTGGATCGTCTGGGGGACCAACTGCTGGATCGGGACCGCGCCCGGATCCGCCTGAAGCAGTGTGTCAGCTGCGGCGGGCGCAAGAGCCAGGGCATCGTGATCCCCTTCCTGACCGGCCAGGATGCGCCGGTCAGCGTCCTGGCCACCACGCTGTATCAAAATCTGCCGCCCGCGGAGGATGAGGCCGCCGGGCAGCTGCCCGGCCAGGGGCGCAAGCTGCTGACGTTTGCCGACAGCCGGCAGGATGCGGCCTTCTTCGCCCCATACCTGGAGCGTACCTACCAGGCCATTCTGCGGCGGCGCCTGATCCTTCAGACGATCGACGCCGACCCGGAGGCCCGGGCCGGGGAGTTGCGGCTGGAAGACCTGGTCAGCCGGGTGCGGCGGCGGGCGGAGCAGGCCGGCGTGTTCCTGCCCACCGACAGCCGGGACCGGCGGAACAGCACGATCGCCCGGTGGTTGATGCAGGAATTCGTCGCACTCGATCGGCGCATCAGCCTGGAAGGGCTGGGACTGATCCAGTTCCGTCTGGTTCCCCCCCAGCCCTGGCGCCCGCCCGCCCCGCTGCTGGCAGCCCCCTGGAACCTCACCCCGGCCGAAGCCTGGGACCTGGTCGCCCTGCTGATCGACACCTTGCGCGCCCAATCCTGTGTCCAATTTCCGGAAAACGTGGATCCATTCCATGAGGATTTCGCCCCCCGTAACGGGGTTTATCTGACCTCCTTCAACACCCCGGATCCCAAAAACCACATTTTCTCCTGGCTGCCCGGGAAGCGGCAGAATCGGCGCTCTGATTTTCTGCACAAGCTGCTGTCCCGCTCTGTCCCGGATCTGCCCCCTCCCGCCCGGGAGGAGGCTGTCCGGCAGGCCCTGGAGGGAATCTGGCGGCTGATCACCCGCGAGCCCGCCTGGCGCTACCACCTCTCCTCCCAGATCCGGCCGGGGCACGGTCCCGTCTACCAGATCAACCCCGCCATGTGGGAAATGGCGCCGGTTGCCACCGGGGTCTGGCTCTGTGCGCGCTGCAAGAGCCTGACGCTGACCAATTTGCGCCACACCTGTCCGAACTACCGCTGCGACGGGCAGCTGCAGCCGGTCGATTTTCAGGCGGACATCTGGCAGGAGAATCATTACCGCCGGCTGTATCAAACCCTAAGCCCGATCCCCCTGGCGGCGGAGGAACACACCGCCCAGTGGTCGGCCGACGTCGCCCTGGAAAAACAGCAGGGTTTTGTCAACGGCGAGATCAACCTCCTGAGTTGTTCCACGACGTTTGAACTGGGGGTGGACGTGGGGGAACTGCAGGCGGTGCTGATGCGCAACATGCCGCCGGCAACGGCCAACTATGTCCAGCGGGCCGGCCGGGCCGGCCGGCGCACGGATGCGGCCGCCTTTGCCCTGACCTTTGCCCAGCGCCGCTCCCACGATCTGGCCTATTACGCCAACCCCGGGAAAATGGTGGCGGGCCTGATCCGCCCGCCGATGATCAGCCTGGAAAACGAAAAGATCATCCGCCGCCATATCCACTCCGTGCTGTTTTCCAGCTTCCTCCGCTGGGCCTGGGATCAGGCCGGCCGTTCATTCCGGAACGTTGGCGACTTTTTCTGCGCCGAAGCGGAAACGGAGAGCGGGGCGGCGCTGCTGCGGCAGTATCTGCTGTCCCGGCCGGAAGCGGTGCGCCAGGCCCTGCTGCGGCTCCTGCCCGCACCGATGATTGCGGCTTTTGAGGTCGATACCTGGGGCTGGACGGCTCAACTGACCGCCCCGCTCGGCTGCCCCGATCCGCTGGCGGAGGATCCGGTGTTGGATCGGGCGGAGGGGGACATCCAGACTGATCTGGCGGACCTGGCTGCGGCGACGGCGGCAGCCCTGGAGGGCGACAAAGCGCGTAAATTCCTCCAGGCGGACCGGC
Source organism: Anaerolineaceae bacterium (assembly GCA_035340555.1). Classification (GTDB taxonomy): domain Bacteria; phylum Chloroflexota; class Anaerolineae; order Anaerolineales; family Anaerolineaceae; genus JAGOFZ01. Next base: position 2,677 of record DAOQTN010000247.1, read on the forward strand.
TGACGAAAATGACCCAGACGATCCGCAGCCGGGAACTGCTGGGCTATCTGGGCACCCACAGCGTTCTGCCCAAGTACGGTTTCCCCACGGATGTGGTGGAACTGCGGGCGGCCCATCTGCATGATGAGGCGGCCAAACAGATTGAACTGCAGCGTGATCTGCGGATTGCCATCACCGAATTCGCCCCCGGGGCGGAGGTGGTTGCCGCCAAGCACATCTGGGTGAGCGGCGGTCTGCATCTCCCGCCGGCAAAACACTGGCCGGTCTACACGTATGTCACCTGTCATTACTGCAGCGCCGTTTTTACCACCCTGGGGCCGGAGGTGGAGACTTGTCCCAGCTGCGGTAAAAGGATGCGGGGCCCGGCGGCCACCCCGGCTGGCGGAAAATTCATTGAACCGGAATTTGGTTTTGTGGTCAAAAATGAGGAGCCGCGCCCGTCCGGCGAGGAGCGGCCGGTCCGGATTTATGGCTCCCGGGTCCATTTCGCGGAATACCGCGTCCCCGGCCGGGAGAGCGCCGCCGCGGTGCCCGGTTTTGAACCGGCGCCCGGCCTGCAGGGCCCCCAGGGGGCACTCAGCCGGCGGTATTCCCGGTATGGCTGGCTGATCGTCCTGAATGAAGGGGCGCATCAAAACGGTTTCCGGGTGTGCGCCATCTGCGGCCACGCCGAATCCGCCCCACCCCCCTGGGAGCAGGGCAAACGCGGCAAAACCGCCGCCCACACCCACCTGATCACCGGGCAGCCCTGCCCGGGGTTTTTGGAAAACTACACCCTGGGGCACAAATTCATGACCGATGTCCTGGAAATCCAGTTTTCCGGTCTCCTGACCGGGGCGCAGTTTCCGGACACCTGGCTGTCGGTGCTGTATGCGCTGCTGGAGGGGGCCGGCGATGTGCTGGGCATCCGCCGGGATGACCTGGATGGGACGTTGAATTACCTGCCCGGCAGCCCCATTCCCACGCTGATGCTGTTCGATGATGTCCCGGGCGGGGCGGGGCACGTGAAACGGGTGGCTAATTTCCTGCCTGAGGTCATCGGCGCGGCCCATGACCGGGTGAACCGGGACTGCTGCGGGCCTGAAACCAGCTGCACGGAATGTTTGCGCAATTACCGGAACCAATTTCATCACGAGCGGCTGAGACGCGGCCTGGCCCGGGATTTCCTGGCCCGGCTGATGAGCGCGTTTGGGTTGTAGGCGGCTCCGCCTTCCGCTCCCCCCGCTGCTGCCGCCCGGCCTGGCCCGAAACAGCCTGGGGACTGCCCCCACCCAGCCACCCGCCCAAGTCAGACAGACCGGTACCGGCCCCTGGATGTGGGCCCCGCGCTTGACAACCAGCTTTTGGAGAATAAACCGTCATGAAACTCCGCTTCCCCTGGGCCGCCTGGGTCCTGATATTGGCCCTGGCCGGCTGCACTCCGGCCGCCGGGCCATTTCCGGGGGCGGCAACCACCCCGCTGCAAACCACCACCCCGCTGCAAACCACCACCCCGCCGCAAACCACCCCCCTGGCGCAAACCGCCCCCTTGGTGCAAATCATGACCGGGGGGCCAGGTGCGACCCCGGCGCCGCCGGGGGGCGGCTTACCCACCGCCTGGATCACGCCAAAAATGACCGCCACGCCGCAGAATTTCAACCTGGAGGAGGTTGATGCGGTCAGGACCCTGATCCACCAATTTCACCCGGGCATTTGCAGCGGTCTCAATCTGGCCCGCCTGACGCCACCGCCAGAGGACTGGATGCTGCCGGCCAGACTGACGTTTACGGAGGTGGCGGCGGCGCCTGATCCACAGGCATGGATCATCATTGAAATTGCCGACAACCTGGATGGCAGCCGTCAGGCCCTGATTGCCTGCCAGCCGGACCATTGTGTGGATGTCATTTATGTCCGGGACAACACCACCGGCCAGGTCCAGATGGTCGATTTTGAAGCCATGAGCTGGCGTCCGATCCAGTGGTTGATCTGGCTGACCCCGGACACCTTCCTGGTGGCACAGTCGGCCAATCCCCACCAGGGGCTGTTTGTGGCCATCAATGTCCGCACCCAAAGCTACGAGTACTACGGCCCGGCATCAGACTGCCCACCGTTTGCTCCGACGATCCTGCCCATCCTGCCCATCCTGCCCACTCCGCTCACCCCGCTCACCCCGCCCCCCGACCCCCCGACCCCCCGACCCCCTGACCCCCTGACTCCGGACCTCAGTCTGGGAGAGCGCTCACCCAAATGAAATGGCCTGTGGTGT
>DAOQTN010000248.1:0-1873 GCA_035340555.1 Anaerolineaceae bacterium
GGCGGTTGGCACAGGGGTGGGGGTGGGGGACGGTGTCGCCGGGGGGGGAATCGGGGTCGGGGTATCGGTGGGAATGGCCGTGGGTGTCACCGTCGGCACAGGCAGCAAGACATTGCAGCCTGCCAGCAGGCAGACAATCACGATAAATCCCAAATAAGCAGTCTTGCGAGAATGGAATGCCATGACTAATTCCTTTTTAGACGTCGATAAATGATCAGGCTGACAATCCCTCCCAACAGCACGGCCCCCAATATCAGGGCGGTGATGACGGGGGTTGGGGTTGGGGCCGGGGATGGTTCAACCGGTGTTGTTGTCGGGGTGGGTCCCGGGGTGGTCACCGTCGGCGCCGGTGTCAAGGTGGCTGTTTCTGACAGACTGGTCGGTGACGATTGGACGGGTGGAATGGGCGTGGCGGAGGGAGCCGAGTAGGCCTGCGTCCATAGTGCCAGCGTCGGAATGGGGGTGGCGGCCTGGCCTTGGGGCGTGGGGGTGGCGGTGGGGCGCTCCGGCAGACTGAACCCAAGCGAAGCGCGCCAGGCGCGGTCCAATCCATAGGTATCGACCCCGTAGGCTGCGGTCAGGGCGGCATCTATTTTTTGGCCATCCCGGATGGCTGCAAACAGCTGGCCCAGTTTTTCCGATCCATATTCCTGGATCATGAAATGAACCACCATGCCACTTTGGGCATAAGCCAGACCGGCCCGCTGGGCGTTGGAGGCAAAACCATTGGCCAGGCTCTCCAGGGTGTCCAGGCTGTCATCGGCCAGCGCATCCAGCACGCGGGTGCTGTCGGTGGAAGACGTGGGGCCCTCGGCATAAACCGAAAGGCCTTCCGACAGCCAGGTCGGCATGTCGCCGCCCTGGCAGTTGAAAATCACATGATTGGTAACCAGATGAGCCAGTTCGTGCGGCACAACCTCCACCAGCCAGTCCTCCTGATTGGGGGCGATGCCCATTAAAATCACATTGTATTCCGTGAACGCCAATCCGCCGGTCCAGTCCGGCACATAGTGCACTGCATTGCGCACATCCTCCGCCGACGGGTAAATCACCAGGAGGATATCCTCCGGAGCAGCAATCCCCGCCTCTCGGATCAGCCGATCCAGGCTCTGATTGGCCGTGTCCAGCAGCAACCGGCCAAAATCGCCGCCGCCCTCCACCCATTGGACGGTGATCGCCCCCTGCTGCAGCGTCTGCCAGTCATAGCGATCATCAGCCACAACCCGGGTCATCAGTTCCGTGGTCAGCACGGCGCCGGACTCATCCGTAATTTCCCACTGCCAGAAAATCTCAGCCCCGGCCGGCAGATTGGCAAAGCGCGCCAGTTCAATCTCCCAACTCGCGGTCACGTCGCGGCCAACCGCCACATCCACCGGTTTGCGCACCTGATTGGTCTGGCAGGCGACGGCATTGGTACCGTAGAACAAGGTCACGGTCTGGATGGGACTGTCGGAATGGGCCTGCAGATTGAAGGTTAAAAGATCGGGATAATCCAGGACGACCGAATTATCCCGCACCTGAATGGTGCCCGGGGTCTGACGTCGGGATGGATCCCGGGCCTGGACCCGGGCGGCAGGCACAGCCGCCGTCAATCCAGCCAGAACCAGCCCAAGCAAAAAGAGGTTTCTCAACAAATTGTTCTGTTTACACATTTACTGACCCCAAGATGGTGGTGTTTTCCCGGTGAACTGCAAAATATTATAACACCAAAATCAGACCCCCCAGGCGGAAATGGTGCTGCCGTCGGCTGCTTGGTCGGCTGCTGGCTGGCTGCTTGGTCGGCTGCTGGCTGGCTGACTGCTGGCTGGCTGACTGCTGGCTGGCTGACTGCTGGCTGGTTGGTTGCCGGTTGTCGGCCTAGCCGTGTGATTCT
>DAOQTN010000248.1:1973-4899 GCA_035340555.1 Anaerolineaceae bacterium
GCTGGCTGACTGCTGGCTGGTTGGTTGCCGGTTGTCGGCCTAGCCGTGTGATTCTTCCTCAAACTGCTCCACCTGGTAAATCAGCACGGTCAAGGGTTGGGTCTGCCACAAGTTGGAGGCTGCCCCCATCTTGGCACACAGATGGGATAAAAACTCAGCCGGATCAGGCAGCTGCTCCCAAACCTGGGGCAGGAAGGTCGCCCGGCGCAGACCGTCCCGCAAAATGACCCCATCCACCTGGGGGCGCAACCGGTGCTGCAGATCCGCCGGGCTGGAATACGACAGTGGTTGGGGCCGGGTCAGCCGGGAGATTTCAATGTGCAGTCGGGGAACCTCGTGGGCCCGTACCGCGGGAAAGCGATAGTCCTCCACAGCCGCCGCCACAGCATGCTCCCGCACATCTTCCGCCAGCGGCTGATACGGCTCCAGGGCCCCCACGCAGCCGCGCAAATTCCCCCCCAGCGTCAGCGTTACAAAGGCCGCCCCCTGTTCCTGCAGGGCGGGGGTCAGGTGGGCCGGCGGCAGGCCCGGCAGGCTCTGGCGATTGACGGCGGCCTCAATGGATTGGCGGGCCAGGCGCAGTAAAAATAATCTTTCGGCAGTTGTCAACGGGATCGTGGTCATGAGCTGAACCTCCCAAAGGTGCGGTGGTGGTAAACCAGCGGCTCCCCCGCTTCAACCGCTTTGGCGGCGGTGAGTTCGCCCACAAACAACGTGGCGGATTTCATCGGATACATGAAGGCGACCCGGCAGTCCATCCAGGCCAGGCCACCGGTAATCAGCGGACAGCCCGTTTCCAGGGTGAAGGTTTCCAGCCCGGCAAAGCGTTCCCCCATTTCCGGGATGTCACCGGCAAACCGGGCCGCCAGATCGGCCTGGGTCGCCGCCAAAATGGTCACGGCAAAGGTCCCGGTTTGGGCGGTCAAGGCATGCGTGCGGGTGCGCGCCGCCAGGGTGACACAGATCAGCGGTGGATTCAGCGAAATGGAGGTCAATGAGTTGGCGGTCAGACCGCGTTGTTCGGTGTCCAGACGGCTGGTTACAATGCTCACACCGCTGGTCCAGTGGCGCATGGCAGAGCGCAAGAGTTCATCAGTCACCGGCATGGTTATCTACTCCTTGCAAAAAATCAGTGTGGGTCAGGGTTGTCCATGGCTCTAATCAATCCCAGGCCTCAAGCGGGTCGGTCCGGGTCCGGCATGAGACCACCTGGCCACCGGTCAACCACGGCAAGCTGCTGGCCAACCGGCAGTCATCCACCGGGGGGGAGCTGCCGATCCGGCCGGTCCAGGATCCACCCGATCGATGCGTAGCTGGCACAGGGCTTGCACCATCATATTGGAACCGGTTTACGCTCACCAGCGGCAGATCAATCCGGAAATCCAAAATCTGAAATTGCTGTGGAATGCTATAATGTAGTGTAAGTGTTTTACCACTTGCAAGTCAAGCACTCCTTGCACCCATTTTAACCTGCCAGCCAGTGGATTTCCACTCCCAGCTGACCATTTACCAATCGAAAACTTCATGACCAGTACCTCATCCAGTTCCGCATCCCATCGTCCTGTCGCCCCAAGACCCCGTTCCCGGCTAAGTCGCACCCGCCGGACCCAGTTCAGCATCTGGGGTGCCCTGCAGTCCATCATCAGCGTGGGCATCCTGATGGCCACCCTCTTCACCTTCTGGACGCCGGCCAACCTCTTTTCAGACCAACTGTTTGACCAGATGATCACTGCCTGGGAGGGGAATCAGGGCCAGACCTATCCCACCGCCACGCCGCTGCCCGCGCCGCGCATCGGGATTGTGGCCGGGCATATGGGATTCGATCCTGGTTCGGTCTGTGAAGATGGTCTGCAGGAAGCCGACGTCAACCGGGTGATTGCCGCCCTGGTGCAGCAAAAGTTGACCGATGCAGGATACCAGGTGGATCTGCTGAACGAATTCGATGATCGTTTGCAGGGTTATCAGGCCTTGGCTCTGGTTTCCATCCATAATGATTCCTGCTCCTATGTCAATGACGATGCCACCGGCTTCAAGGTGGCTGCCGCCAGTGCCAGTGCCTATCCGGAAAAGGCCATCCGGCTGCAAAGCTGCCTGGCGGATCGTTATGCCACCATCACCGGAATGCGGTATCACGCCAATACCGTGACCAACGACATGACCTATTACCATGCCTTTGATGAAATTCACTCCCAGACCACGGCCGCCATCATCGAAACCGGCTTTCTCTACCTGGATCGGGAGATTTTAACGACCAACCCCAATCTGGTGGCTGAAGGGGTCGTGGCGGGAATCCTGTGCTACATTCGCAATGAAAGTGCCCCGGCACTGCAATCCGCCCCATGAGCCCGGTGACCGATCCCGCCGTTAACCAGGCCCTGCAGCTGGCCATCCAGGCCATGCGCCGCGGTGACCGCCTGACGGCCCGCCGCTGGGCCACCGAAGCCGCCCACCTGGCGCCCGATCAGGAGGAACCCTGGCTGCTGCTGGCGGCACTGGCCGCGCCGCAAGCCAGCGTGGCCTACCTCAACCGCGCCCTGGCCATCAACCCGTCCAGTGAACGCGCCCGCCAGGGCATGCGCTGGGCGACCGGGCGACTGCGCAGCCAGTCGGTTGAACGCACTGCTCCTCACCGGATAACACCGGCGGCCGCCGCACCTTCCCCCATACCATCGGCATCTGCGAGGACGGTGGAAACCACCGCCCCATACCGCATTGCGCCACCGGCTCAACGGCGGGTCCTGTCCTCACAACTGCCGCTGCTGGCTCTGGTCGGGCTCCTGGTATTCGGCCTGGTCCTGTTCATCTGGCTGGGGATGCCGCTGCTGCGCACCGCGGCTGCATCGGCCGACCTGCCGCTCAGCGGCCTGTTCGGCCCCACCCGGACCCCGACGTTGACCGCGACGCCCACCATAACGCTGACACCGAC
>DAOQTN010000249.1:0-4892 GCA_035340555.1 Anaerolineaceae bacterium
TCTGAAAAAAGGGAATGACGATGGTCAGGCCCGCCAGCCACCAGGCAGGCTGAAGTTTTACTGGCGGCAATGGTGGCCCATCCGTAACAAAGCCGCCCACTATCAAATAATATCCCACCACAATCTGGAAAAACAAGAACGCATCCAGGTTATGTAAATTGCTGCCACCACCAATTTTCAAACTGACAATTTCCCCACCCACCATGAAAAGTAAAAGGATGGCGCCCAACCCCAAAAGACGGAGGGGGTGCCAGGCTCGTCGTCCAGACAGAGCAATCCAGACCATCATCACCAGGAAGGGCCCCACGGCAATGATCGTTCCCAGCAGCATCCCCAAGGGATAGGTTGAATTGGGGAACAACCGATTCCACAACAACGGGGACTCAAACGCGGAACCAAACACTTCTGGCGAGTTTCCAGAGATGGATTTATAGAATGTACTGAATAACAGGGCAGCACCGGTACCCAGAATGGCATATAATCCTGGCCAGATCCAATAGCGCCAGGCAAACCGCGGCTGGGTGTTTTCAAGCAAATGCAGGATCACCGCCAAAACCCCCGGCACCAGATACCAGTTCACCCGGCACAATCCCGCCCAAAGAGAGGACAACAAAACCAACAGCAGATTCCACCAAGGCCGGCGACTGTCATACCAGGCCAACACCGGGAGGGTGCACAAAATCAAATGATAATAGATCGGCCCCTGAAAAAAATAAACAAAGGCGAAGCAGGCCGCCATTGCAGCCAGCCAGTGATTTTTCAAGTGCAGACGACGGACAATCAGCCAGACGGCCGCGCCATTAGACACAATCCATAACAGCACCTGCCAGGTCCGATGGTAAAAAACAGACAAATCCGGAAGGAGGAAGGGAATGGATTGCATCAAATAGCGCGCCGGATGCAGTACCGGGATCGGCAGGGTTTCGCCGTAGATCTGTCTGGCAAAAAACAATGAACCGTAATAAAACCGGCTGCCCTCTGACCATCCCAGCGAGAGCGGGAAGTTGCTCAGCCCAGGCAGGAAGGTGAACGTTTGGAAGCAGGCCCCGCTTATTACCAGTGCCGAAGCCAGAGCCAGAGGATAAGCCATCGGCTTCAGCCGTTGGATGAAAAGTGCCCCCAGGATGGCCACGAACCAGATAAACCACAGACGGACCAGCGGACTGCTGAACTTTCCCCCATCATAACGGAAAACAATCCAGCCTAAAATCAGTTCACCCAAAGTCAACATCAGGATATTGAACCATCTTGCACGGGGCATCCGGTCCACAAACCGGGACAGTTTTTCAATCATCCCGGGCCACCAGGTGGAAGCCAGCAGGAGCAATCCCACCAGCCCCATCAGGGCAAAAAACGCCAACATCACCAGGCGCACCAGCGCATATTGACCCCACACTTCACCGGTGCCACGCCCTAATTTTTCGAGTTCCAGGACAGTGAGAATGGACAAAATCAGGGTCAAAAACGACACCAAGCGGGCAATCCAAACAGGCCGGGGCAATTTCATGTTAATTTCTCCGGAAAAGTCGGCGCCTTATCCGGTTGGATCAGCGCCGGGACAAAGACGGCACCTGGCAGGCTGGCAACCATTTGCAACAGACGGATCAGCACCGCCATGACGGCCACACTCTCCACAGACAGTCCGCCATAATTTGTAAACAGGAATGTCAGGGACAGTTCCTGAACACCAAGACCGTTGATTGAAATCGGCAACAAGGTCACCAAATAACTGATGCTCCATAATCCAGCCACCAGCCAGAAACTGATGGGCTGTCCCAGATCATGCAAGATCAACCAGACGGTGGCAAAAAGAGCCGCCATATGCCCCAGTGTGAACAGATAAGCCACCCCCAGATCACGCGGATGAGTCGCCCACAACCGCAGCGCATGAAGGGTGGATTGGAAGAGCTTGTGCACATTGTCTCTAATCCACTGCCAGGCCGATCCCAAGGAAATGGTCACCAGCATGCCGGCTGATGTCCCAGCGCCGGGCAATGGGGGCAGTGGCAGGCTTAACAAACGCAAGAGACCCACGGGAAAAACCGTCAACATCCCCACCATACCCACCAGCCGGTCCATCACCAGTGACGCGGCGCAAATAGCCGCGTCGTAATGCAATCGAACGGCCCCGGCAAAACGGATCAGATCTCCACCGACTGTCGTGGGCAAGAAATTGGAGGCAAACAGTCCAGCAAACACCAGCCGGATGGACTCCCGCAAGCGAATCGGCACGCCACCGGAACGCAACAGGACATGCCAACGTCCCGTGACAGCAAATCGCGACACAAAGGTGAGCAGGAGGACCAGCACCAGATTCCACCAGGAAATTTCAGTCAGAGCGGATTTGATCGCACTCCACCCCTCCCTTTCAATCAGCCAGATTAACAGGCCGATGGACAGCACAGTGCCCAGCAATCGCAAAATTGATATTTTACGCTGCGGGCGCGGAGCCATTTCAGTATCTGAAGTCGTCATGAACTACCTGTTCTTCCCAAAGACGCTGAGGTAAATCGGCGCCTGACAATTGGCAATCAGGATCGGGGCACCCATGATGGTCCATTGATTCCCTTCCCAATCAGATTTCAGCTGATCCACTAGCCGGGTCTCCACCAACAGGATGTCCGCCTCGGACAGCCATGAAGACTTCAAAACCTCATTCCAGTAGCCGTAACGATAAAGCTCATCGGCTTCCCCGCCCGAGCGGTATGAATACGAACCATTCAACTGCGGTGGATAAATATTCAATTCAGGCAAATAAAGCAGCAGGGCCGGTGAGACACCGCCACTGCCCACCCAATAAATTTTATCCCCGGGGCTGACCCGGGCAGCCAGATCCATCCCAGCAGCCTCAAACGTGGCTACGGCATTGCTTTCGCAGTCAAAGGAATACCGGCCGCCGGCCAGGATGGTGGTCGGTGAAAAAATAGTCCCGAACAGCAACAGGGTCATTAATGCCACCGCTGCATAGGCAACCGTCTTTTGACGACGGCTGATTATTCCCCTCAGAACCACTGCCAGGCCCAACACCAGCAATCCCATTAATAAACCCGCCAGACCAGCAATCAGGCGTGGAAACAGAACCAGGCGGGCTTCCTCAAACGCCAGGTCGAATTTATTGGATAGGAGCTGCCAGAGTTCCGTTGTTCCTGGTTGCAGGGACCCGCCGGTGATGCGTGGCACTTGGAGATGGAAAAGCTCATCCAAAATTGCCGGGTAGGCCGCCAGGCGGGTGACTTCGGTATAGGCCCCGAGCATGATACCGGTGGTTAATGTCAGCACGACTACAATGGCTCCAATCGTCGCCAATCCCCGCCAAAACCCTGACCAGCTGACAACCGGCAAGCTGGTGGGTAAACTGACCGGCAGGCTGGTGGGTAAACTGACCGGCAGTCTGGTTGACAGAACCAGTGCTGCCACAATCAAGCCCAGCGGAGAGAAAAATGCCAGGTAGGCCGGAAAACAATAGACGCAATAATCCTGACCCACCGAAGCCCAGAGATGGGCCCCGGTCAGGACAATCAACAGCGCCAGGAGGATGACTGCAGCCCGGAAATGACCAGGCCGACGCCATTGACGGCGGCGGGGCCAGAGCAGGCCGGCCACCAACGCGCCGCCAAGTGCCGTAAAGTGAATCCGCAGTCCCTCAAATGCAATAATGAGCTGATCAAACCAGCTTCCAGCAGATTGAATATAAGTCCGGTCACCGGCAGTGGGCACCCGCCAGGGATCCAGAAAGGGGGTGACGGCAGAGGGAATCCATTTGGCCCAGTTACGCAGGATGTCCGGCCAGAAAACGGCATGGCCTATTCCCAGTGAAAGCAAGCTCCCAATCAATGAGACGATTCCCATTCGCCAGCCGTGTTGCCAGAAGACATAGACCACCAGGAAGGGAATCAAGGGCAGCATATTTTCACGGGTCATGACCACCAGACCAGCCAGCAGCCCGCCAGCCAATAACTGCCAGCGGGTTCGTTTTTCCCCTACAGTGAAGAACAGGGCCCAGATCAGCAAACAAGCCGTAAGACCCTGTGAAATGACCATGCTGTAGATTTTGTTTTGGCTCGGGGCCAGAGCTAGAGCCCAGACGGCGGCCGCAGCCCAGCCCCGGCCGGTCTCCCGGCGGAGCAGCAACCAGAGGCCTAAAATCAACAGAATCTGCACGCCGAAGGCAAAATAGCGCCCGGTGCGCAGACCCGGCTCAAACAACACCTCGATCCAGCCTGGGATCAGAAATGAAAGCGGCATTTTATTCACCCAGGGGCCATATGGTTGGTAAGGTTCAAACAATCCGCTTGCAAAAAGATAACCTTTAACCAAAAAATTGCCTTCATCCAATGATGAACGCAAGGTAAAGGCATTGCCGGCAGCCTGCACCAGATAGAACAACATTCCCGCCCACCCCAACAGGTTACCTGTCCAGGCTGATCGGATCAATGGTTCCAGCTTTGCTTCCAATTGTTTCATAAGCGCTCGCAATTATAGCACGACATCCGGGGAAGACCGGACCCCCGCAACCAGCCGGGGCGCCCACAACACACCTGGCAACGTTTCAGCCACAAGCATCACCCGGGAAACAATGGCCAGGGCGGCAGCCTGCTCGAACGTGGCTCCAACCTGCATGTATAAGCCGGTAATGGCAACTTCCCGCACTCCATAGCCATTTACCGAAACCGGCAGCAGGGTGATGAAGTAAGTGATCACGTTGATCCCGACAACCTGATGGAGGGCAACCGGAATGCCAAGCCCCCGAGCCAGAATGAACAGGGCCAGAAAGATGACCAAAATGGACAACCCGGACACGCCAAACGCCCGGACCAATGCGCCCGGCCGCTGCCGCCAAAGCTTGAGCGTCTCATTCAGCTTTTTGATAACTTGATGCAGCCAGACCGGCA
>DAOQTN010000250.1:0-4887 GCA_035340555.1 Anaerolineaceae bacterium
GAGCCTTTACTGTTTATCAACAGGCCATGAAGATTGCCCCAAACGACCATCGCTCTTACTATCAGGCTGGTTTAGCCTTGCGTGAAATTAAAGATTACAGCGGCGCAGAGACATTGCTGCGTAAGGCTGCTCAATTGGCACCTCGCGATCTGGTCATTCGGCGCCAATTGGCTGCGATTATTGCGCTAAACATGGTTACCAGTGTTCAGGAGGCAAACATATGTCGCTAACATCCGAACGGGATGAGGTCTATCACGGTCGAATTAGTCGCAGGACGTTTTTCCGGTTAGTACAGGCCGCCAAAACCACAAAGCATTACCGATTTATGCGGCAGATTGCAACCGCCTGGCTGACCACTTTTCCCGGTGATCTGGAAGTGCAGCGCACCCTGGCTGAAACCTGGCTGCTGGATGGCCGCGCCGATATGGCCCGCCCGACTCTGGAAGCCTTGCATCATCTTGACCCCGAGAACAAAGCTGTATTTGACCTGCTCGACCGCCCGGATGAGGCAGAAAACCCAAAACAAATGGCCGAACTTTGGGGTGCCTTGCAGTTGCTGAACGAAAACAACCTTGAGCAGGCCGAGAAATCTCTTTCCCCCACCGCCGCAAACACTGAGATACCATTATTGTCTGTTTTGCAATTGAAACTGGCTCGCCGCAGGGGTGACTTGAAAACTGCCCATGCTCTGGCTGCGCAGTACCATCAGCGTTGGCCCGCCTGTCTGCAGTTTCGTCTGGGCGTAGCTCAGACCGCGCTCGAGCTTGGGCGCTCCGATGAAGCAGTTGCGATGCTGCATCGCTGTGCTGCTGATGATGCTGCCGGGCTGGTGACGCGCCGCTGGCTGGGCGAAGATCATCCCTTCCGCACCCTCTGGCCGGAGAAAATGGCAATCAATTTTGATTTACCCTTGCCGGCTGAAGTGGTAGCTGTGCTGGGTTGGAACCAGCTTCCCGCTGCTCCGCCGCCATCCCCATCGGCTCCGTTGAATATGCCACAAATGCCTCCCAAGAGCGTCCCCTCGGACGATGTGGTTACCGCTGAAGCTGAGATTGAGCAAATTGCCCGACGGATTAAACAACCCGGCCTCGCCCATCTGGATGGCCGTTTTCCGGTCTACATCATTTTTTCTGTTGAGCAGCAATTAAAGTCGGTCTACGGATCTAAAACCGCCGCAATTTTAGATGCTGAATTGCACCAGCTTGCAGCAGCTATTCGGGAGCGCAAAGACTGGGGGGCAATGGTTTTCTACCCCGATAATGCCAATATCGCTCGTCAATGTGGCCTGGAACCCGTTTCGGTTTTACAGGATCCCTGGAAGCTCAAGCTGGCGCTTGTTGATCTGGATCGTTCACTGGCACAACGGGGTGAACGGATTGGCGCCCTGTTGATTGTTGGCGGACCGGCAATTGTGCCGTTCCATCGGCTTCCCAATCCCCTTGATGACCCTGACGCGGAGGTCTTATCAGATAACCCCTACGCAACCCAGGACGCCAATTACTATATCCCCGAGTGGCCTGTAGGCCGGCTTCCTGGCGAAAGTGGTGCAGATGCCGGACTGGTGTTGCAGCAAATCCGTCAGGCGATCCGCTTTCATCGAAAATTCCTGACGAGCTCTCAGGAATGCCATAAGCTAAACCGTTGGTTTGATCTCTCCTGGTGGCAAAAAAATATAAAGAAACTGTTCTCGCATCCCCAAACGACCGGGTTTGGCTATACCGCCGCCGCATGGCGCCGCTCTTCGCAGGCAGTTTTCCGCGCAGCCGGGCAGCAAAAAGCGTTGCTGGCTTCTCCCCCTCAAGAATCAACCGGTCTTCCAAGTGCCCTGCCATTAAGTGCCTCCCTCGGGTATTACAACCTGCATGGCGTCCCCGATTCAGCTGAGTGGTTTGGCCAACGCGCGTTCAACGACCCGCTGATCGGCCCTGATTATCCGGTTGCACTGACTCCCACCAATCTTCGTTCTAACGGACATCGCCCGGATGTGATTTTTAGTGAGGCTTGTTATGGCGCAAATCTACGCGACGAGAAAACAGCGACCTCTTCCATCGCTTTGCGCTTTTTATCAATTGGCGCACAGGCCTTTGTTGGCTCAACCTGTACCAGCTATGGGGCGGTCACTATGCCGTTGGCCGGAGCCGATTTAATGGCTTACCGTTTTTGGAAATTACTTCGAGATGGCCATTGCGTTGGCGAAGCTTTGCTCCAGGCTAAAATTCAATTTGCCCAGGAATTGATGCGGCGCCAGGGTTATCTCGATGGCGAAGATCAAAAAACTTTGATTTCATTCATCTTGTTGGGTGATCCTTTATCTGCCCCAGAAGAAGGCTTGATTTCGGCAAGCAAAGGCGTTGAACGAACAAAATTAACGCTGTCTGTAAAAACCGTTTGCGATCGCAGTACCTCAAATGATTGTCACACATCGCCCGTTGCCACAATTTCTGACGAAGCCCTTCAGCAGGTCAAGCAGGTGGTTGCGCCGTATTTGCCGGGGTTGGAACAAGCCACAGTTGTCTTTAACGCGTCCCATCCACCGTGTGCCCATCCAGACAAACCTTGTCCGGGGTGCGCACTGTCTGGGCGGGCAAAATTCAATCCGGATGACGGTCGTACTGTTGTAGTCTTCAGTCAACAAACCCGGATTGATCGACGCACCCACACATCCATTGCTCGAGTGACATTGAATCGGGAAGGCAAAGTCACAAAGCTGGCGCTGTCTCGCTAAAGCCGAGATTATCTGAAGCGCGCCGGATTGATTCTTGCTATCTCCTGGCGTATAATCGAAGCCTAACTTTTGCTGATGAAAATCTTACGCATGGAGAAAGCATGATGAAACCATTAACTGGTGCTCAAATTCGGCAGTCGTTTATTGACTTTTTCTTGGAACACGGACACACCTTTGTGGCATCCTCTTCCCTGGTGCCCGGGGGAGACGCTACGCTGCTGTTCACGAACGCCGGCATGGTGCAGTTCAAAGACGTCTTTCTGGGAACAGATCACCGTCCTTATACCCGGGCGGTCAATTCGCAAAAGTGTATGCGCGTGGCCGGCAAACACAACGATCTGGATGACGTTGGGCGGGATGATACGCACCACACCTTTTTTGAAATGCTCGGCAACTGGTCTTTTGGAGATTATTACAAGGACGAAGCAATTTCCTGGGCCTGGGAATTATTAACGCGCGTTTGGGGATTGAATCCTGCTAGTTTGTGGACCTCGTATTTTCAGGACGATAAAGGCAATATTCCTGCCGACGATGAGGCCGCAGAAGCCTGGCGCCGGCAGCCCGGCATTGACCCCACCCATGTGCTTCCGTTTGGGCGTAAAGATAATTTCTGGGAAATGGCTGAAACCGGCCCCTGCGGGCCCTGCAGCGAAATCCATGTCGATCGCGGTCCGGCTTTCTGCAATAAGCAGCATGTGCCGGGTCATGTTTGCAGTGTCAACGGAGATTGCCCGCGATTCATGGAAATATGGAATCTGGTGTTCATCCAGTATAACCGTCTGTCAGCCACTGAATTGGAACCATTGCCTGCCCGGCATGTAGATACCGGCATGGGGCTGGAGCGGATTGTCTCTATTCTTCAAAATGTTCCATCAAATTATGCCACTGACTTACTTTCTCCGGTCATGGATGCAGTGCAGGAATTGTCGAATCAAAGTGACGCTGAGCGCCAGGCCAATGTTACCCCTTACCGCGTGTTGGCAGACCACAGCCGGACAGCTGCCTTTTTAATAGCCGATGGCGTTGTTCCCGGGAATATGGGTCGCAATTATGTATGTCGTATGATTGTGCGCCGCGCCGCTCGATTTGGTCGCAAGCTTGGCTTGACTGAGCCCTTTATGGCCAGCCTCGCGTCGGTTGTGGTTGAGATTTATGGCGATGCTTACCCTGAATTGCGCCGCAACCAGAAAGCAATCCTCGATAATCTCACTCGTGAGGAAAAACGCTTCCAGCGCACCATTGAATCCGGTCTTGGTCATTTAGATGATTTATTGGCTGAAATGAAACAAGGAAACCAGACCATGATGGATGGCACAGCCGCTTTTGATCTTTATGCGACTCACGGCCTCCCGTTGGAAATTACACGTGATATTGCTCGAGAGCAAGGGCTGGATGTTGACGAAGCCGGTTTTCGCGCTGCGATGGAAGAACACCGCCTGGCTTCCGGTGGCGGCAAAGCCATGGGCTCCATGGGCGGCGAGGACGTTGAGATCTACCGCTCAATTTTCGAGAACCTGCAAGCTGAGGGCAAGCTTGATTCTCATGGTGTGGCATACGATCCTTATTCCCATGGCGAACCGATTGTCGAGGTTAGAGGCAGTGTCTTGGCCCTGCTGCAGGATGGCTTTACGATTGATGTAGCCCAGCCGGGCAACCGGGTGGAAATTATCCTGCCAAAGACTTGCCTGTATGTCGAATCTGGCGGCCAGGTGTCAGACTACGGCACAATTTCAGAGGCTGAAACAGGCGAATGGGAAATCCGCGTGGACGATATCCGCAAGCCAGCCGCCGGTTTGATTGTGCATGTGGGTGAGGTGACCCGTGGTACGCCTCGGGTAGGGGATGGGGCAATTGCTCGCGTGGATATGCAGCGCCGCAGCGACATAATGCGTAACCATACAGGCACCCATCTGCTTCACGCAGAATTGCAGCGTGTGCTTGGAGAACATGCCCGCCAGGCTGGCTCGTCCGTCACCCCGGATCGTTTGCGCTTTGACTTCACACACCCCGAATCAATCAGTGCTGCCGATCTGGAAGAAGTTGAGGCTGGGGTTAACCGAGCAATCCTTGCCAATCAAGATGTGCGTATAGTCACAAAGTCACTTAATCAGGCAATGGCAGAAGGGGCAATGGCCCTTTTTGGCGAAAAATATGGCGAAGAG
>DAOQTN010000251.1:0-4874 GCA_035340555.1 Anaerolineaceae bacterium
GCTGCATTTTGGAATAGTGACCAGTGAGCGAGCCCTGCGCGGTGTTTATGCCCTGCTCTTTCTGGCGATGCTCTACCTGAGTTACCGCCAGGTGGGCCGCTGGATCCGGGCCCTGGAGCCCCGGCCGCACCGCCGCCTCCGAATGCTGGTCGCAGGATTGGTCCTGGTGGGGATCATCACTGCAGTCAAGTTTAGCTTTTCAAAAACCTCTTCCGCAGCAGTGCTGAATACCGGAACAATCGGGCAGCGGCCCAACATCCTGTTGATTGGTTCCGATGGCCTCTCCGCCGACCACATGTCCTTGTATGGTTATGCGTTGGACACCACCCCCAACCTGACCCGCCTGGCGGCTGATTCGCTGTGGGCTGAGAATGCCTTCAGCAATTCATCCAACACCAGTGGGTCGCTGATTTCACTGTTATCCTCAAAACCGCCCACAGCCACCCGGGTTTTATACCCCCCCGACATCCTTTCAGGCATCAATGCCTTTCAGCATCTGCCCGGCCTGCTGCATAATGCCGGTTACACCACGGTGCAGTTGAGTACGGCATACTACGCGGATGCGTTTGCCCTGAATGTGCAAAATGGTTTTGACCTGGTCAATGGTCAGGAGTCGGTGGAGCACAGCCAGCTGTTTCAGGCCATCCGCCCCCTGCTGCCGGGGGATGTGGCCTATTTCTTGTCCAGTTTGTCCGACCGGCTGGTTGACCGGCTGCTGCATATTTACTTTATTCGCGCCATGCCAAATCCGTATCAAACGGTCACAACCGGCGCGGTGGAAACCACCGACCGCCAGCGGGTGGACCAAATCATCCGGCTGGTGACCAGCACCAACCAGCCTGTTTTTATTCATGCCCACTTAATGGGTACCCACGGTCCCCGCTATGAAGAAATTGTCGATCCAGTGTTTTCAAGCGGGCTGGCCCAGGATGAGGAATGGCTGGATCCCTTCTACGACGACTCCATCCTGACTTTTGACCGGCTGATTGCCGAGATCGTCGCCGCGCTGGAGGATTCCGGGCAACTGGACAACACCATCCTGGTGATTTATTCGGACCACGCCCGGTTCTGGAAACCTGACCAGCGGGTTCCCCTGCTCATTCACTTTCCGGACAACGCCCATGCCGGGGCGATCACCGCCAATGTACAAAACCTGGATGTCGTCCCCACCCTGCTGGATTATATGGATTGGGAAATTCCAACGTGGATGGAGGGGCAGTCACTGATTGCATCCACTCCAGCGACGGAGCGCATCATATTCAACGCCGCCGTCGCTCCACAGGGAGTGGCGGAACAGGATGGTTATTTCGCCCTGATCCCTGAAAGGCTGCAGCCGCCCTTCTACCAATTTGGCAACATCCGGGCCATTGTCTGTGACCGCTACTACGATCTGAACCTGGAAGACCACAGCTGGATGGTGCGGCACATTCCCGGGCATACCGCCCCCTGCACGGAGGCCACCGCGCTTACTTCCACGGATATCAAAGCCGCCATCCTGCAGCATTTACAGGATCACGGCTTTGACATTGCCACTTTGGAAACCCTGGCCCCACCACCGGCAGTCAGCCCCTGATCCCACTACCTCAGCTGCACTCGCCCAGGTCGCAGTAGCCGTTATTGTTCTGATCCGTGTAACTGTGGCACTGGCCAGGGAAGGCGCAGTGGCGGCCCTTGCGGCAGCGGTAGGTGCAGACATAGGCTGTGGGTTGGGCCGTCGGAACAGTGGTTGGTGCGAGGGTGGGTGTGGCCATTGGCTGCGGGGTGGCCGCAGCCGGACCAACGGTCTGAGTGGTGGTATTCACCGTCATATTCGCAGGTGTGGTGGCGGTTGCCGCAGATCCGCCCTGGCCGGCGGCGGCTGGTGATTGGCCATTGGTGTTGTCCAGGGCGGCGGCATCCAGCGATGGTGAACCGGCCGGGCTGCCGAGGCCGGCGACATTGGACAGGGCCAGCGCCGCCCCCGCGCCCACGAACCCCATTGTCACCAGAAATTGGCGCCGCGAGAGGGGCTGTGCCCCGGTCGCCGCCACAGGCCGGGGCAGCAGCGAAACTGTCGGAACCGGGGCAGGCTGCGGAGAGGCAATCGCCCGGGGCTGGGGGATCATTTTTTGAAAGGTGATCACAATCCAGCGCCAGTGCAGTGCCAGCTTGGCCACCACCACCAGCAGCGTGGCCACCGAAGACCCGACATGCAGATTGTACCAGGCGGTGTAATCCGCCAACGGCAGATTGAACCAGGTGGACATGGCCAGGCCGGTCAGGATCATCAAACCGAACCCGAGCAGGAGAACAAAATCCAGCCCGGCATAAACCCGCACCCGCCAGGACAGCGGCGCCAGGAAGCGGGCCAGGGTGCGGGTCACCCAGTCCTGGTGCCGGAGCAGGTGGACCACCACCAGTGCGCCCAGAAAAACGCCCAGCCATTGGTGGATACCCAGTCCGGTTAGATCCAGGAAGAATGCCAGCAGAAAGCCGAGCAGCAAAATGGCATCGACCAGCCAGTGAATGATTTGAGTTTTTGGTTTCACAGTGTCATATCCGAAGTCAGCGAATGATTTTGATTTTCACCACCAGTATAAGCAGCCAGACTTGGAAATTGATAAGGATGATGTGAATGATTTGTGAAGGTCTTATGAAGAAAAGCCACAGCCCGGCTGGCAGACGGTGATAAAATCAAAGGGATATTCTTGCGCGGAGGCACTCATGATTTCACCGGGATTTGAAAAAGTTGGTACCGTCTTTGAAAAGATACTCAAGCAGCAAGCCCCATACAGCGGGGCCCAGGTCGCGGTGTATCACCAGGGTCAATTGGTGGTGGACCTGGCCGGCAGCAGGCCTGCATCCACCATTATTACAACCGAGACGCCCTTTATAAATTTTTCGGTTTCCAAAGCCTTTACCGCAGCGGCTGTCTGGCGGTTGATTGATGACGGCAAACTGGAACTGGATGCCCCCGTCGGAAAGTACTGGCCGGAGTTTGCCTCCCGGGGCAAGGAATCCGCCACGCTGCGCCACGTCCTGCTGCACCAGGCCGGAATCCCGGCCCCGCATTTGCGACTGCAGGTGCTGTTTTGGCCTTTCTGGAACCTGGTAACCCGCGGCCTGGCGCGGGAAAAGGCGCAGTATCAACCCGGGACCCAGAGTGCGTATCACCTGGTCAATTTCGGTTTCATCCTGGGGGAAATTGTCCGCCGGGTCAGCGGCCAACCCATCGATGTGTATCTGCAGCAAAACTTTTTCGAGCCAATGGGATTGAAGCATACCTGGATGCGCGTCCCGGCCGCCGAACTGCCGCGCTCGCCCCGGCTGATCGCCGGAGCGGAAAAGATGAAAACCACCGTCCACATTTTCAACCGGCCGATGATCCGCTGTGCCCTGATCCCGGCTGCCGGTTTACACAGCAATGCCCTGGGCACAGCGACGTTCTTTCAGATGCTGTTGAACGGTGGCGAATTTGCCGGCAGACGCTACCTCAAATCCGAAACCATCGACCTGGCCACCCGCTCTCATTACGACGGGTATGATGCATATATCAAGTTCAACATGAACTGGGGGCTGGGGCTGATCATCGGGGGCGGTGACCATCAGCCGCCCAACCGGCGGGACCGGGTCATGGGATCTGGCAGCACTTCAACAACCTACGGCGCTTTGGGCTTGGGCACCTGCATGGTCTGGGCCGATCGGCGGGCTGGATTGGTGACGGCATTCACCTGCAACAACATGCTCTCCGAGCCGGAGGTCAATCAGCGGTGGTCCGCCATCTCCAATGCCGTCTGGGACTGCCTTCCTGACCGAAACTCATGAACGCCCCCCGGGTGCCGCTCCGCCTTCTGCTCGTGGGGCTGGCCGTGCTCCTGGCCATCCCGGCCTGTACAGCAGAGCCCGCCATCACCCCGGCCGGACCAACGGAACTGCCCCCGGAACACACCACCGCCATTCCCACAGCCCCCGATCCAGCGCCGATCGGGGTGTCGACCGCTCTGATGCCCACCCGCCTGGCCGCAGATTTAACGCCAGGCCGGGCCTTGGCCGACCCCGCCCTGCTGCAGCCCGCAAATCTGGCCTACCTGGGCGCCTTCCGATTGCCGCTGCCCGCGGGCAGCAGCAGTTCCAGCTGGGAATACAGCGGCCAGGCCCTGGCCTATTTTCCAGCTGGGGATCCAGCCGGGGCGGCCGATGGATTTCCTGGATCCCTGTTTGGCACCGGCAATGACCAGCAGCTGCTGGTTTCCGAGATCAGCATCCCGGCACCGGTTATTTCAAAAAATCTGGCAGAACTGAATACCGCCACCACCCTGCAGGCGTTTACCGATATTACCGGAGGGCTGTTCAACCTGGCGTCCATGGACCTGCCAATTGCCGACCTGGCGTATTTGCCGCCCCTGAACGGCAGTGGCGCCGGACGGCTGCATTTTGTATTTGGCCAGCATTTCCAGGAATTCGAGCCGTCGCACGGCTGGCACAGCCTGGATCTGTCCCGCCTGGAAGCAGCCGGGCCCTGGATTCTTGACGGTTATACGAATTATGTAACCAGTGACTATTTGTTTGAGATTCCGGCAGACTGGAGCCGCACCGTTTTACCCGGACAAAGACTGGCTACGGGGCGCTTCCGGGAGGGCATCTGGGGCGGCTGTGGCCCGGCATTATTTGCCTACAATCCGGGAGATG
Organism: Anaerolineaceae bacterium; assembly: GCA_035340555.1. Classification (GTDB taxonomy): domain Bacteria; phylum Chloroflexota; class Anaerolineae; order Anaerolineales; family Anaerolineaceae; genus JAGOFZ01. Next base: position 4,669 of record DAOQTN010000251.1, read on the forward strand.
AACTGAACCCACCCGCCGCCGGGGCCGCCATCACCGAAGTCACGCCCCTGCTGCTGTATGGCGCCCAGGAACCCGGCTTGCCGGATATTCTGACCGCGGCGGACCGCTGCCTGTCAGACTACCAGGCGGCCGATCACTGGTCGGGGGGCGCCTGGTTGAGCGCCAGCGACAAAAGTGCCGTCGTTCTGTTGGGCACCAAGGCCCTG
>DAOQTN010000252.1:0-4867 GCA_035340555.1 Anaerolineaceae bacterium
ATCAACTGCCAACGCAAGGCTTGTGGCGTATCCGCCCCAATCAACAAAGGTCTGCTGCAGGGTCTGCTGGTCGGCGCTGTCAGTGCCGGCCTGATGGGTCCCGTCTCCTTCTTTGTGATGTACCAGCTGGACCTGGCCGACATGACCCTCGGCATCTTCACCGAAAACGTCGTCACCCTGATCCTTGCGATGGAGTCAATCGATCACCTGGTCCGGTTCACCATCCTGAACCTGATTGCCGGCAGCCTGTGCGGCCGCCTGATTGCTCCCCGGCTCATGTTCAAATACCGGTTCCTGATCGTGTCGCTGGTCGCAATGGTCAGCAGCTTCCTGGGCCTGTGGATCTGGACGCCTGAAATTCTCCAGGGCCGGCCCTGGAGCACCGATGCCTGTCTGATCCTGATCAACGGCAGCCTTTTTATCCTGCTGTATGGTGCCGATCTGATATTCAAACCGACAAATCTGCTCCTTGGACTACCTGAAAACGACCTGGACGAACCTGAGAGTCCGTCCAGGTTCTGAAAACCAGAAAATGTCCTGGGGTGTCATCAGCCATTTTGCAGCTGATCAAGCACGGTCTGATACTGCTCCACATTATCCGGGTGCAGGGCAATAATGGCCCGCACCATGGTGATCGCAGCCAGACGGTTGCCGGCACCGTGCAGCATGTCTGCCATCGCATCCATCTCGGCAATTGCTGACACCTTGTCTTCATTGCGAATGTGAAGATCAGCCAGGCGCTTGCGGATTTCGATCTGATCCGGCAGTTCATCCCGCAACTGGGACACAAAAGTGATGGCCTCGCCCCGTTTGCTGGAATTTTCAAGCAGGCTCAAATAGCCATCCAGTTCCGTCAGGGCGGCAGCTTCTTGCCCCAGGCGGAAATTGAGGGCAATGAGTTGATGCCTGGGCTCCGGAGCCTCCGGTTGCAGGGTGCGCAGCTGTTCAAAGATCCGGGCTGCCTGGCGCAAATCCAGGCGCTGCATGTCAATGTCGGCCACCCGGGTCAAAATTTCCACCGACCATTTACGCGGGTTGCTGGAGCGCTGGGTCAGACGCAGGGCTGATTGATAGGTCTGACGGGTCATGTCCAGCTCAGCCAGACTGTTGTAAATTTCCGCCAGGTCAACGTACTGCTGGATGGCCTCATCCACCCGGCCCTGGGCGGTCAGCAGCTCAATCAAGCGACCGCGGATGGCCAGATCCATGGGAGCCATTTGGGTGACCCGCGCGAGCAGCCGGATGGCAGCCGCGGCATCCCCGCGCAAACTGTAGAGTTGGGCCACCAGCATGAATTTATCCACCGCATCCTGCACCCGACCCTCTTTGATCAACAGCTCACCGATCTGAACGTGAAGCGGCATATAGGTGGGGGCAAAACGCAGAGCGTAGAAAGCTTCTTCCATGGCCGATTGGATCTTTCCCTGGTCGGAAAGCTGGCGCACCCGAGCCAGGGCCTCGATCACCTGACCGGAGCGCGATTCCAGCAGCATTTCAGCCAGCGGCATCGCCGGGCTACCAGCCGGCTGTTGTGGCAGCTGGGCCCGGGCGGTGCGCAGGAATTTGCGCCAGTCTTCCCGGTCCAATTGTTTGACCACGGTTTCGCAAATCGCAGTCAATTCGGTGGGATCCGTCTTCTGGGTCTGGGTTTCAACAATGGTTTCGTAGAGTTGGCTGAGTTCCTCGGCCTCCTCCGGCAGGACGGTCTCCATGTCGGCCAGGCGCAGGGCCTGCAGATAATGGGCCACGGCCTGAGGCAAATTCTCAGTGATCTGATAAAGCCGGCCCAACAGGAAATTAGCCGCCAGGGCAAAATCAGGACTCCGCACCGCCTTCTGCAGGTATTTCAGGGCCCGTTGGGGGTCATCCCCGCTGAGCGTCATGCCCAGATCAAAGTACACTGCCGGATGACTGAGCCCAATATCCACCGCTTTTTGCAGTTCAGCCGCCGCCTGGGCATCCTGACCGTTGGTTTGGGATTCAATGGCCTGACTTAAATGCAGCAAGGTGCGGGTCTGGTCGGTTTGATCCATGGTCAGGCCGCCGGTGCCGCGCGTCAGGGACCCAATCCCGCGGCGGGCCGCCTGAACCTCATTTTGAGCCATGGTTTCAGACTGCTCAAACAGGAGGGCTGCGATTTGCACCAAGGCACGTTTGCGGGCCTCAGCCACCGGGGTCAGCAGGGGTTGGTCAGCCGCGGCCGGGGCCAGGGCATTTTGCCGCGCCGCCGCCATGCGCATTGGTGCCGTGCCCCCGCGCGGGCGGGGTGGCGGCGGCAGCATCTGGCCGGTGCGCAGCATGGCCACGGCCTGGTTGACTTCAGGGCTTTCCGGTGCCAGCTGCAACGCCCGGGTGACGGCCTGGGCGGCATTGGAGGCATTACCGCTGCGCTGCAGCAGACCAGCCAGTGCCAGATATTCCGCTGCGGCTTCGCCCTTGCGGCCGAATTTCTCATAAACCACCGCCAAACGGCTGCGCGCCGACACGTTTTCGGGCTGAAGACTCAACACTTGGGTCCAGTTCTGCAGGGCTTTTTCAACCTCCCGGGCTTTCAAAAAGAGGTCGGCCGCCTGCAAACTGGCTTTTATGGCCTCCCCCAGCCGGCCCATGCGCTCATAAATCCGGGCCATTTTTTCCACCGGGATGGGATCATCCGGATCCCGGAAAGAAGCCTGCTGATAGGCGCTGAGAGCACCTTCAAAATCCTGCATTTCGAACAATGCCAGGGCCAGGCTGGTCAGGGCCTGAGTATTTTCCGGCATCAAATCCAAGGCCTGGCGGTAATACTGGGCGGCATGCTCCCAATCCTGATCCCAGGCCGCGTCATGGCCCAAATTCATTGCTTTTTGAAATGCTTCAGGATCACCCATCTTCCGGCCTTCCTCACGTAGAATGTAGAACTTGCAGATCACCCCAGTTTTTTCCCCAGCGCGCTTCGGTGGTCAGGGGGATATCCAGGGTATAGGCGTTTTCCATGGTCCGTTGCACAATCCGGGCGGTGGCCTTCAGTTCATCCTCAAGGCATTCCAGCACCAGCTCATCATGGACCTGCAGCAGGATCCGGGCCTGCAGGCCCGCCGCCTGCAGGGCGGGAGGCAGCGCAATCATGGCCAGCTTCATTATATCAGCAGCGGTACCCTGAATGGGGGCATTAATGGCTTCGCGTTCCTCCCGGTTGCGCTGATTGGCATCCGTCAGGGTCTGCAAATTCGGGAAGTAGCGCCGCCGCCCCAGCAGGGTTTCCACATATCCCCGCTGCGCCGCCTGGCGCCGGAGATCATCCAGAAAATTCTTGACACCGGGAAAACGGTCAAAATAAGCCCGGACAAAGTTTTCCGCCTCCGCCAGGGTCAGACCCGTGGAACGGCTCAGCCCAAAGGCGCTCATGCCGTAGATCAGGCCAAAGTTGATCGCCTTGGCATGGCGGCGCTGTTCCTTGGTCACCTCGGCCAGCGGCAGTTGATAAATTGCCGCCGCAGTCGTGGCATGGATGTCCTGGCCGGCTCGAAAGGCAGCCAGCATGGCTTCATCCCGGGCCATGGCAGCCACAATGCGCAGTTCAATTTGCGAATAATCCACTGAAAGCAGCAGCTTGCCCGGTCCCGCGACAAACGCACAGCGCACCTGACGGCCAAGGTCGGTCCGGGTGGGAATGTTTTGCAGATTGGGATTCGAGGATGACAATCGGCCGGTGACCGCCGCCGTCTGGCTGTAGGAGGTATGGACGCGACCGGTGCGGGGATTGACCTGGCGGGGCAGGGCCTCCAGGTAAGTCGAGCGCAGTTTGGCCAGTTCCCGGTATTCCAGGATCCAGTCCACGACCGGATGGCGGCCGCGCAGTTCCTCAAGCACGTCAGCCGAGGTGGAATAATGCCCGCTGGCCGTCTTCTTGCGGCGGTCCGGCGGCTCAAGATGCAGGGTTTCAAAAAGAACCCGGGACAGCTGCTGGGTGGAGTTGAGGTTGAAGTCGTAGCCCACACTGCGGGATATCTCCCGCTCAATTCCACTCATCCGCTCCAGGAGCTCACCGGACATGCGCCCCAGGAAATCCGCGTCCAGTGTAATGCCATTGCGCTCCATCATCACCAGGACACTGACCAGCGGCATTTCCAACTCGGCCAGCAACCTGGTCGCCGCATACTGCTCAAGGCGTTCCTGGAGCAATGGTCGCAGCCGCAGCGGCACCTCGGCATCCGCCGCCGCATAGGGAGCAACCCGTTCAACCGGGACATCGGCCATGCAGATCTGATTTTTTCCCGAACCAATCAATTCTTCAATATGGGTCATGGCCTGGCCCAGATAGTCATACGCCATATCCTTCAGGCCCAAGGCGCGTGAGGCAGGATTGACCACCCACTCCGCCAGCAGTGTGTCAAAACCCAGGGGGGTGACCTCCAAGCCGTGTTCCGCCAGGACCAGGACATCATATTTCAGGTGATGGCCCATTTTAGGCCGGGTCGGGTCAGTCAGGGCCGGGCGAAGCGCGGCCAGCACCTGTTCCAGCGGCAGTTGGTCCTCATCCTGACGGTGTCCCACAGGGATGTAATACCCTTCCCCGGGTTTGACCGCCAGGGAGATGCCCACCAAGCCAGCCTGCATGGGGTCCAGCGCGGTGGTCTCCGTGTCCAGCGAGATCCATTCCGCCGCCGACAACGCGCGGACACAGTCCTCCAGATCATTGACGGAGCGGACCACCTGAACCACCAAGTCGGCAGGCGCCGGAATACCGATTCGTTGCACCGGTTCGCCAAACAGCGACAACTGCTGGCCGGCTGCAGGGGCTGATACCGGAGTCAGATTTCGCAAGCGGGTGATCAAGGAGCGAAATTCAAACTCCCGGAAGATCGCCTCAGCCGCAACCAGGTTC
>DAOQTN010000253.1:0-4827 GCA_035340555.1 Anaerolineaceae bacterium
ATCAGTTCCGCCAGCCTGGTGGCGGTGGGACGGATGCCGGGGCGATTCATACCCGGCGGGCGGGCGTCCCCAGTGTCTCTGTTTCTGTCCCCGGACGCTACGCCCACACCCCGGTATTGATTGCCCGGTTGGAGGACTGGCAGAACAGCCTTGCCCTGCTGCATGCCGCCTTGCAGCGGCTGACCCCGGATATTTTGGCGCAGGAGCGCTAATCCCTATTCGTTTGGGCGGATCGGTGCAAGGCCGCCCCGCAGATGAAAAAGACTGGAGCTTCAATGAAAGAACTGATCCGAAAATTGGTGGAGTCCGTTGGCCCTTCAGGATACGAAGGCGCTGTACGTGATCTGATCCGCGCTGAGATTTCCGATTTGGCTGGTGAACTGCGTGTGGATGCGATGGGCAACCTCATCGCCCGCAAGGGCCAGCGTCAAAACGGTGGCCTGCGCATCATGCTGTCAGCGCACATGGACGAGATCGGTGTCATGGCCACCCATATTGATGAGAATGGCTTTGTCCGCTTCACCACCATTGGCGGTGTGCATCCCCGCACCTGTTATGGCGGCCGGGTGCAATTTGTTAATGGAGCCCGCGGGTTGATCGGTGGGGAGCGGACCGACAATCCGAGAGAATACAATTCGTTTGAACAATTGTTTATCGACCTGGGCGCTACAAGTCGGGCGACCTGTCCGGTCAAAGTCGGTGATATTGCCGCCTTCGATCGCCCGCTGATTGATCTGGGCGATCGCCTGATCAGCAAAGCCATGGATGACCGTATTGCCTGTGCCGTGCTGATTGAGACCCTGCGGGCTATCAAGAAAACTCCGCATGAATTGTTCTTCGTCTTCAGTACCCAGGAAGAGGTTGGTCTGCGCGGCGCCACCACGGCGGCCTATGCCATCGATCCTGACTTGGGAATTTCTGTGGATGTCACCCTCAGCGGCGACACCCCCAAGGGTGTCAAGATGGAAGTCGGCTTGGGCAAAGGCCCGGCCATCAAAGTGCGGGATGGTGGTATGCTGGCTGACCCGCGGGTTGTCCGCCTGATGATTACGGCGGCTGAAGGCGCCGGACTGCCCTACCAGCTGGAAGTGCTGGAAGGCGGCACAACGGATGCCCGCGCCATTCAGATGGCTCGTGCGGGTGTCCCCTCAGGCTGCGTTTCCATTCCCTGTCGTTACGTGCACAGTCCGTCGGAAATGGTTGATTACCGCGATGTGCAGCAATCTGTCGAGCTGCTGACGGCATTGCTCAGCGGTCCGATTACCCTGGAATGAAAGAGAACGTGTCCTCACCCGGCAGATATGGCTTCAGGCTGCCGGGTGAGGCAGTATTGCTAATCCTGGTTCTGTTTTTGGCTGGCTGCACGAATTTTTGGGGAGCTCCGGCAGCGACGCCGACGTTTGGCGCGGCAGAAACCACGGCAGCCACACTGGCACCGACGATCACAATATCGCCTGAATCAGGTGTCACACCGTCACCAGCCGGCGGTATGACCCTGACCCTCTGGCTTCCGCCCGAATTTGATCCTTACCGTTCCGAGCCAGCCGCGGAAGCACTGCTGGCCCGACTCCAGCTGTTTATCACTGAAAACCCTGGAACCCGCATCAATGTCCGTCTGAAAGCCCAGGATGGTCCCGGTGGGCTGCTGGAAGCCCTGGCAGCCGCCGCACCGGTTGCCCCGCAGGTGATGCCTGCCGTGGTGGCCATGCGGGCATCGGATGTGGCCCTGGCCGCCGATCAGGGTCTCCTGGTGCCACTGGACGGGCTTTCAGCTGCAGTGGATGAAACAGATTGGTACGCCTATGCTCATGATCTGGCCGATTTTGAGGGCCGAGCCTACGGCCTGCCTTTTTCAGGCGATGCCGTGGTCATGGTGTATCGCCCTGCCCAGGTGGATATCCCGCCGCAAACCTGGCAGGAGTTGTTGCTGTGGGGGCGGCCGGTGTTGTTCCCCGCCGCCGATGAACAGGCCTGGCTGACCTTCCTCCTGTATCAAGGCTACGGCGGCGTTCTGACCAACGATCATGCCGATCCTATCCTGCAGGCGGCGCCGCTGGCCCAGGTTTTGGATATTTATGCCCGTGGCTTGCAGCAGGGATCCTTCTCGACGAATGCCATGCAAACCGGAAGTGACGCTGAGGTCTGGCAAGCCTTCCTGGAACAACGCTCCAACGTGGTCATCACCTGGAGTTCCAACTATCTCAAAACCATGCCGGCAGATGCGATGATTGCCTCACTGCCCTCGCTTGAAAAAAGATGGATCACCCTGGCGGATGGCTGGGTGTGGTGCATCACCGATCCGGACCCTGCCCGACGTGAATTGAGTATCCGGCTGGCCGAACACCTGACCGCCAGCAATTTCATGGCTGACTGGAGCCAGAAGGCGGGCCTTTTACCGGCCCGGCCCAGTGCGCTGGCGGCCTGGCCGAATCAAACCCTGCGCGCGGTGCTGGGACCGATTGCCATTTCAGCTCAGGAGATTCCTGGTCATGCTGTGACCCAAAATGCCGGTCCGGTTTTACAGTCGGCAGTCCTGCAGATTCTGCGACAAGAAATCGATCCCTTCCCGGCCGCCCAATCGGCGGTGGAAGCACTTTCAGGACCTTGAGGCATACCTGGCGTGGCACCAAATGTTCAATCCACTTTTCCAATCCAGGATGATCCCCTGGATTGGTTTACCCGCCAATGCCATCTTCTGGCGGCGAGCCGGGTTGGAGGGGGCTGATTTTCCCCCGGGAATAATCAGCCTGCCCCTGACGCTCTTTGATACAAATAATCTTAACCATAAAAAGGAGTGCGGCTTTACCGGCCCCGGAATACGGGGCGGCTTTTGCCACCAAATGATATGAAACGATGGTTTGGACGCAAATCACCCCCCCGCCAGATTCCAGATTGGCTGGGAAAAAATCTTCTAATCTTTGGTATATTTGCCTGTTTTCTTGTGGGGGGAATAGTGCTGGTGGGACCGGATCTGCCGGTCACCGGCGCAGCTGGTTTGCAGTTGACGGTGACGACGACCCCGGCCGCCATGCTGATGAACACTCCTGTTTCTGCCATGGCGACACCCATCCTGGCGGATCCATCAGTTACCGATGGTGTGATCATCTGGGGGATCGCCCTGGTCCTGGTTGTGGTCATAGGGACTCTGGGCTTTATTCTATCTCAAAAGCCCAAACCGCACCGTCCGGCGCGCTAGCCCTCAATTATGGTCCGGAAATGCCTGCAAATCATTACCGGGCGGACACCAGACCGTGAGCCTGCATGGCGGCAATATCTTGCGCGACCTCGCCATGAAAATGATTACCGGGCGGACACCGGACCGTGAGCGGCAGCCGCCGGGCACAAAATTTTTACCTCTTGACATTCGCTCGTTTTTGGTGATAATTGGAGATAATCTTTCCAACCATAATGGCTGTGAAGGAGGAAAGTAGACTGGTAAACGCCGCCAGGGAGATTGGGGCATGGACTGAAACCCCAATTCGGGAGATACCAGTTGAAGTTCCCTCCCGAGCTGCTCCGGGGAACGCCTTACGGGGCCAGTAGTCTGAGCCGCAGCGCCAGCGTTACAGGGCGAACCAATCGCCGGAAATCTCTCCGGCCGTTGGGATGAGTGGATTGCAGCATGCAATCAACCTGGGTGGTACCGCGGGCTTCGCCTCCCGTCCCTGATCGGACGGGCGGTTTTAATTTAATTCAGGAGGTTTTCGGAATGGACGAGCAGGGAATTCTTGCCGAACTCAATCAGATCCAGCAGGACGCGTTGACTGCACTGGTGGACGTCAATGATGAAACAGCTATGCAGACCTGGAAGGCGGCGTATTTGGGCCGGACCTCACCGGTCATGCAGGTTTTTAGCCGCATGGGCCAGTTTTCGAAGGAACTGCGCCCCCTGGTGGGGCAGCAGGCCAATCAGGTCAAGCTTGCCCTGGAGGCGGCTTTGGCGGAGCGTTCCACTGCAGTCCAGCAGGCAGCCCTGGCGCGGCGTTTGTCGGCGGAGCGATTGGATGTGACCTTGCCGGGACGACGGGTTGCCGCCGGCGGACTGCATCCGACCACGCAAACCCTGCGCGAAATTTATCGCGTTTTGGGAGACATGGGATTCCAGACCTACCGGGCGCCGGATGTCGAGACGGATGACAACAACTTCACCCTGCTGAACATTCCCCCGCACCATCCCGCCCGGGAGATGTGGGATACCTACTACACCACCACGCCCGGGGTTGTGCTGCGCACGCACACCTCCCCCGGTCAGATTCATGCCATGCGTGAATTTGCGCCCGAACCCATCCGGGTGATTCTGCCCGGCATGTGTTATCGCTATGAGCAAGTCAGCCACCGTCATGAAATTCAATTCAATCAGGTCGAGATTCTGGCGGTGGGCCGCAATATCACCTTCGGAGATCTGAAGGGCACCTTGACGGACTTCGCCCGCCGTATGTTTGGCGAAAACGTCCGCACGCGGCTGCGTCCGTCTTATTTCCCCTTCACTGAACCCAGCGCGGAAATGGATGTGGAATGTTTCGTCTGTGGCGGCAAGGGCTGCCAGGTTTGTAAGGGTTCGGGCTGGCTGGAAATTTTGGGCTGCGGTATGGTTCATCCCACGGTTCTTGAAAATGGTGGTTATGATCCAGCCGTCTTTTCCGGATTTGCCGCCGGCATGGGACCGGAGCGCATCACGCTGCTGCGCCATCGAATTGAAGATATCCGCTACTTCTGGGGCAACGATATTCGTTTCCTGGAACAGTTCTAGATTAGGAGTGTCATCATGAAAGTTGTCCTTTCCTGGATTAAGGATTTCGTGGCATTGGATCTTCCCTTGGAAGATCT
>DAOQTN010000254.1:0-4802 GCA_035340555.1 Anaerolineaceae bacterium
CCGGCAGCCGAACCGGCGGAACCGGCAGCCGAACTGGCGGAACCGGCGGCCGAACCGGCCGAACCGGCAGCCGAACTGGCAGGACCGGCAGCCGAACTGGCAGGACCGGCGGCGGGAATTGAGAGCATCAGCCGGGGGCAGATCATGCAGAATGCCGAGGCCTACCTGAACGTCAACTGGACCCTGGGCCCGGCAAATTACCACACCGGTCCCCGTGATGACTGGGTCGGCTGCGGCACCGCCGAACACTGGCGGCTGCCGCGCTATCTGGCCGGGCAGCTCAACCAGGTGATTGCCGAGGTGCCCTATGAATACGGCGGCAAGGTTTCGCCGGCCACCTTCCTGGCCCGGATCCAGGGCGGTTACTGGGCCGGCAACATCTGCCAGGAAGGGGGGGATATTCCCCAAGCCACGGGCATCGACTGCTCCGGCTTTGTCCAAAACTGCTGGCAAACCAGCACCCAGTACCTGCCCTCCGTCTCCCATGTGATTGGCTGGCAGGAGCTGCGTCCAGGCGATCTGATGTTCCGTGAGGACCATTCGATCCTGTTTGCCGGGTTTATCAACGGCGCGGATATCTCCGGCGGGGTCTACACCTATGAGTCCACCATGACCAACTGGGTGGACCGGGTGGTTTACTGGACGCGCAACTACAACGAATTGTCCAGCTATACCCCGCGCCGCTACAATGATGTCAGTGAGGACCCGCTCCCGACGATCCCGGCCTACCAGAACGTGGTGCTCAATCCCGGTTTTGATACCAACAATCTCACCAACTGGTGGCGCTGGGGGGATGTGGATTATGCCTTCTACGGCAGTGGGATCCTGTGTTTCAAGCGCCACCCGGGCGGCGACGGCGGGTCCATCGGCCAGGACGGCTCCTATTTTGTCCCCAATCAGGCCCCGTTGGAACTGACGCTGCAGCTGGGCAACACCAGTGCGGTGGAGAAGGTCCCTGGGATCTTCATCCGCAGCGGGGATCATTGGGACATTGCCTGCTGGTTTTCCATCCCTCCCTATTCGCCGCTCCAGACCTATACCGTGCGGGGGTTGACCCAGGCGGACTGGTACGGCCTCACCATTGAGGTCTGGCCCGACCCGCCGGATGGCATCCCGGACGTTCTGATGGATAATGTCTCCCTGATGTACCGGCCCGACCTGACCCTCAGCGGCACCGAATGCCTCGCGGCTGCAGACCCCGCCAGTCATCTGGCGGACACGCCGGTGCCGTTATATCGGGGCACGCCGGCGCGCAGCGGGGTGAGCGCCTACAACGCCCCGGTCAAACCGGGCTTGCTCTGGTCCCTCTCCGGCAGCGACCGGGCCACCTCGCCGGTGATCGGGGCCGATGACGTCATCTACCTGGGCCTGGACAATGCCTTTCTGGCGGTGGCCCCCAATGGAGTGGTGCTCTGGCGCTATGAGGCCGGCACCCGCTTTACCAGTTCGGCCGCCATCACCGCCGGGGGGAACCTCTATGTGGGCAATGACAACGGCCTGTTGTATGCCTTTAACCGGGCCGGAACCCTGCTCTGGACCTACCCGCTCGGCGGTTGGACGACCTCCGCCCCGGCCATCGGGTCGGACGGGACGATCTATGTCGGATCATCCGATTACAAAATGCGGGCGTTGACCCCCCAGGGGGGACTGCTGTGGGAATTTACGGCGGGCCACTGGATCCAATCCTCACCGGCGCTCGGCGCGGACGGCACCATTTACTTTGGATCGGCAGACCAAACCCTGTATGCCCTGAACCGTTCAGGCGGCCTTAAGTGGTCCTTCCAGGCTGCGGCATCGATCGACTCGGCCCCCGCCATCGGCCCGGATGGCACGGTCTATGTGGGGGATATTCAGGGGGTGATCCATGCCCTGGATCCGGCGACCGGGGCCCAGAAGTGGCAACTGACGGCCAACGGCATGCTGGCGGTGGATTCTTTGGCCGTGGCCCCGGATGGGACGGTCTATTTTGCCATTTATGACCGGGATGCGGGCAACGGCTTTGATGAAGACACCCGCTTGTATGCTCTGCGTCCCACCGGCGCCGTCAAGTGGTATTACACCTTCCCGGACAACCCGCAAGCACCCCCGGTGGTCACCGCCAACGGCCGCATCCTGATCGCCGCGGACAACGGCCGGCTGTATCTGCTGGACCCGGATGGCCAGCTGATCTGGTCCCACCGGCTGGAGAGCTACGGCCGCTGGCTGCGGGGCTCGCCGGCGGTCAACAGCCGGGATCAGGTCCTGGTGATTTCGTCCTGGCCGGCCAAACTTTACGCCGTTGGGGAGATCAGCAATCAGCTGTTTATTCCGGCGGCTTTAAAATAAGCCACCGCCCGGGGGGCGGGCGGCGCGATCTCAAGGGGCGGGGCCAGGTTGGCAGTTGCCTGACGGGAATAAAAAGTGCAGCCTGCCAGGGTGAGGGGGGCACCCTGGCCAGGCTGCACTATTATTATAGCATGATTTTTCTTTGCCGGTGTCTGTTTTTGGTCCTAATTTTGTCCGTTTCCGGGTGAAGGCGGGGGGCAAATTTGTTATCCTGTTCTCAGGCACTGATCCTGCCGTGTGGGGGCCGGGATATGTCAAAACCAGTGACAGGGGATGGACGTTGGGGATCCTTTGTCAGTGCGAGGCCGCACCAGCAGGAAAACCTGGTGCGGCCCGATCGGCCCGATCGGCCCGGTTGGGGCGGGTTTGACTGGTGAAGGAAAGGAGCAGGCAGCAGATGATGAAGAACTATTTCTGGATCAGCATCCTGCTTTTGGCGACGCTGGCCTGGCCGCCACCCCGGGTGCAACCGGCGGGCCGGATCACTTACCCGGACGACCTCCCGGCCGGCCGGATCAACCCGCCGGACGATGTTCCGGCTGAAAGACTGCTGATTGCCTACAGCCAGACCGATCAGGAAATTTTGGAGCTCATGCCGGATGTGGCCCGGCCGGACCTGTATCCCGCCGCCGCCCAGCCCCCGCCGCAGTTGGTGTTTGTGAACGATGCCGCTGCCGGGCGCGTGCCCCAGGGCTTTGATGATCTGTTCAATGTTGCCGCCTTGCCGGACACTTTTTTGTTGTACAGTGCCGACTGTTACGGGGATCAGCTTCGCCAGGCTGCTGACGGCCTGGGGCTGACCCTGTCGGACGAGCAGCTGGCTGTTTTGGCGGATGTCGCTGCGCTTAAGGCGGTCAATTCCCGGCTGCTGCTGGCGGTGGCCAGGATCAAGGCGGCCCCGACCCGGCAGGCGGAGCTGCAGCAGTGGACCAACTGGCTCTATCTGGAAGCCGGCCGGATCCGCTCGGCGCTGGGCCCCTTCACGGGCACGGATGAGACGGTGGTGGCCTTTGCCGATGACCGGGTCCTGGCCTTCCAGGCGGCGCCGCCCAATCCGGGATATTGGGCGCTGGTGATGATGTTTGCCGGCGGCCGCAGCCTGGCGCAAACCCGGGCCCAAATCGATGCCTTGCTGGCGGTTTACCAGGACCAGTTTGGTTCCCCCCTGCAGGATGAAGCCCAACCGGCCGCGGAAAATCCCATTTTACACCGCCCGTACACGGCCGGGCTGACCGGCCGGGGATATTACGATCACCGCTACCCCTCCGTGGATAACGGCGGCTATCCCAACGATTCCGGCATCGTGGATTACCTGGGCCGAAACAACACCAATTACGATACCCACGATGCCGACGATTTCTGGATCCCCTACGGCTCCAGCGTGCTGGCCCCGGCTGCCGGCCAGGTCATCTGGGTCAGTGACCCCGCCCAGGGCTGCTTTATCATGCGGCTGCACTCGACAACCTATGATATCGTCATGTGTCATTTGAGCGTGACCAGCGTGTCCCTCTGGCAAAATCTGACCACCGGACAGGTGGTGGGATACAGCGGGGTGGCCAACGGGGTGAATCATCTCCATTTTGAGGTGCGCCACAACGGCAAACAGGTCGACAGCATGGGCTGGTACGGCGGCGGCCCGGATCCCTGTCCACTGGGTCCCGGTCCCACCGGGAGCTATCGGGGCTGCGAGGAGAGCGTCTGGCTGTGGGCGGACTCCTGCGCCCCCGACCGGACCCCGCCGGTGACCACCCCCACCCTGAGCGGAACGCTGGGCAACAACGGCTGGTACCGTTCCGCGGTGAGCATCAGCCTGGCGGCGGCCGATGACGGCTGCGGGGCGGGCATTCAAAAGATTCAGTACCGCAGCGATGGCAGCGCCTGGATCACCTACAGCGCCCCATTTACCATCCTGGATGGCTGGCACCAGGTTGACTACCAGGCACTGGACAACAGCGGGAACTGGGAGGCGGTGAAATCCATCCAGCTCAAGGTGGATACGGTGGCGCCGGCCGGCAGCCTCAACCTCAACCAGGGCGCCGTGCTTACCCACGTGACCCTGGTCCGGGCCGGGCTGGCCGGCAGCGATGCCACCAGCGGGCTGTCCGGGTACCGGATCCGTGAAGCCGGCGGCAGTTGGAGCAGCTGGCGACTTTCCACCGATTCCGTGCTCTGGCTGCTGGCCCCGGTCCCGGGCAGTGCCCAGCAGGTTGAGGTGCAGTACCAGGATCTTGCCGGCAACCTTTCACCGGTCATTGCGGACACCATCCAACTGGAGCTCAATCCCGGCCCGCCGGCCTCCAGTCAATATGTCTTGCGCCGGGGCACATTTGGTTCGGCCGGCTTTGGCGGCCAGTCAGCCGGTTACCGGTCCTGGGGCACCCTGGGACAGTCTTCGCTGGCGGGCATTGCGACCAGTGCCAATTACAAGTTGTGTGCCGGATATTGGGCCCAGGGTTGTCTGCCACCCACGCCGAGTG
>DAOQTN010000255.1:0-4800 GCA_035340555.1 Anaerolineaceae bacterium
GCACGACGATTGCTTAACCTGGGTAGTACCCTTTTCGGAACAGACATCACTCGACGCTTCGGAGACTTGGTGAGTGGAGCAAACATCCGGATAATCCACAATGAGCCCTCTCTGCTGCATGGAACTTATCGGGTGATTTTGATAAGCAAAATGCCCGGCGAATTATCTTGACTTGAGCATTTGAAGGATGGCCTGGCCTAACAAAAGTACCCCATGCATCTCGCATGAGGTACTTTTCCTCTCAATATTTCCGGGATGCCCGGTGGCTTACCGCCGCAAAATCAATGGTAAGTATAATCGGCCATTCTTGAGCACCGTATATACCTCACCGCTCTCGAAGGGCAGCCCTGCCAATGGATTTTCTGCCAGATCGGTGATTGTCGCGCCGATCGGCACATCCAGTCGAATGGATCCATTGCCAGAACCCGTGTTCACTGTGATGACATAAGTATCTCCGGTGCCGTTGATCGTTGAGATCGCAGCATTGATTACGCCATTGACCGCCAACTCAAAATCATTTTCACCTACGCCAGTCACGGCTTCGGAGAAAACCACCTCAAAATCTACACTGGGCGCATTCGTAGGATTCTCGTTCAACCGGGTAATCGCTAAAACGGTCGGCGCAGTTTCGTCCACATCGGTAATATTTATGGTCAGTGTGGCCGAATCATCCGGGGTGTCGCCAATTGTAGCATCGTCAACTGCTACAATTACATTCAGCACAGGTTGGAGTTCAAAGTCCAGCACCGTGCCTGCTTTGAGGTATAGGTCGCCGGCAGTGATTTCAAACAGGGCCGAATCGGTGCCAGTGAGACTCAATACATTGGTGCCAAGCGCATCATCAGTTACCACAATTTCGGTAACTTGAATCGCGCTACTGGTGTTGGCGTTCTCTGGTAGTTCGGTGATGGTATTATTCAGCGTCACGCTCGGTGCTTCGTTGATATCGGTGATATTGATGGATAGGTTGGCCGTATCATCTGGCTCGCCGCCGACAGTGCTGTCATCTACAGCCACGGTCACATTCAACACGGGTTGGATTTCAAAGTCCAACATGATACCAGCTTTGAGGTACAGACCACCCGCGACGATCTCAAACAAGGTTGCATCATCGCCCGCAAGGCTCAATACATTGGTGCCAAGTGAATCATCTGTTACGACAATCTCAGCCACTTGAATTGCACTACTGGTATCTGCATTCTCTGGCAAGACGGTGACAGTATTAGTAAGTTCTATACTCGGAGCATCATTACCATCAGTAACTGTAATGGTAAAAGGCTCCTCGTACCACAATCCGCCATCATCTGTGGCGCGAATACGCACGGAATAGGTGAACTGGGTTTCAAAATCAAAGCTGGCTGCACTGAGCAGTTCATTATCTGTAATACTGAACAGGGCATTGTCCGTATCACCAGCGCCAGAAACCAGAGTATATGTGAATATACTGCCCGGATATAGATCAGTAGTCGTGAGTAACCCCACCACAGTGCCGACTGGCTGATTTTCGGGGAGGTTGGTATTGGAGAGGTCCATATCTACTGGCCCATAGCTGGCTTCGTAGGCTCCTGCATCACAGCGTGCTTCGCCATCCCGGTCACCATCCACTGGGCGAGTTGCGCCGCGTTGATCGGTTGCCGGGCAGTAGGTATTATCACCCAGGTCCACCGCTGGCGAGTCATAGTCCAATGGGTAGTAAGCCGGGCTGCCAATGAGCGTTCCCAATCCAGCGTCGCTGGTTTGAGTGGCGCTGCCGCAGGTGGCATCTGTGGATAAGGAGTCTGTTCCAGCATTGAAAGCGCCTCCGGCAAGCAGACAATTTCCTGTGCCATTACCTGCCAGAAGCACGTTTTGAATGGTCATTGTGCCGTTTTCCATCCAGAAGCCGCTCTTCTCAGGACTGCCAGCGCTGTTATCTGCAATGGTGCTGTTGGTAATTATAGTTACCGATCCAGATCCATATTGGTCAATCGCACCGCCGCCGTTATTGGATGCAGTTCCTGATACACTGTTGCCAGTTAGCGTACTGTTGACAATTGTTAGACTCCCCTCAGTGTAAATGCTGCCGCCCCAGTACCCTGCCGTATTGCTGATGAGTGCACTGTTCTCAATCAGCAGCGTTCCAAGGTTAAAGATGCCACCACCTTCATTAGCTGAGCAGCCGGTTATGGTGCTGTCTTGTATGCTCAGGTTGCCTTCGTTGAATATGCAGCCGCCCAGGTTTTGGGTGGTATTATTTTGCAGGATGGTGTTCTCAATCGTCACCACCGCCCCGCTGGAGACTTTAAGCCCGCCGCCGCATGAAAGGCCATAACACTCAGCCCCAACGTGCCGTCCATTTGCCACAACCAGGTTTGCCAGCGTAAGTTGGGCGTTAGCAGACGCATCAAATACCCGGAAGCTGTCCGCGCCATTGATCGTGATGGCGTGAGTTTCACCATCGATGGTCAACGCGCCGTTGATTGAACTAACGGCAGGCAATGCCGCGGTCAAAATCAGGGTCTGCGATTCGCCCACTTCAAACAAGATGGTATTGTCACCAACCGTAATATTTGCCGCATTGATTGCCTCGCGCAGTGTGCAATGAATATCGCTGCAGATATCGTCAAGCGTATCATCGGCAGTGGTATTGACGGTGAAAATAGGGCCAGGTTGGTAAGCCGAGAAGCGATTGCAGGCGCTTTCGAGCGGGATATGATTGCTGTCCCCGCTGTAATCATAGCGGTAATAGAAGCTGGAGGCAGGCATCGAGCTGAACTCTGCCACACCTCCTGCCAGTGGCTGATCTTCGCTGGCTATGGCTGTGCTGCTGCAATCTGCGCTGTCGTAGCGAGATAATGTCACCGTCCCCGTCGGAACAAGGCTTCCTGGCCCGGCAACCGTTGCCTGCCCATGAATGACTGCCCCAATTGGCGCAGTGGTAACAGCGGCATGCTCTGCATCATGGATCACACCCGTCAGCGTAGCCACACCCACCGTTACGCTGTCGCCGCAGCTGTTGTTGGTTTCAAAAATTTCGGTCAGGCTGTTGTCGGGATCGGCCTGGCAGATGCCGGCCGCAGCCGGGTTGACCAGGGTCGCAAAGCTGGTCGGGGTGACCGGCAGCGTGACTGTCACACTGCCGCTGCCCGGGTCCAGGCTGACCGCACCGCTGGCTGTGCAGATCAGGGCGGGCGTAGCGCTGACCGCACAGCTGATTGTGCCGGTAACGCCGCTGGTGGCCACCACGGGCGTGCCGTAGGTTGCCCCGGCCGCCGGCAGGTCATCATGCAGCAGCAGCGCTGCGGCGGAAAACTCCGCCGGGCCGGTGCCGATATTGGTGATGGTCAGGGTCCAGTTGAACGGCTCGTTGAGAGCTGCTGCCCCGCTGACATTATTCTCCAGGGTGGCGACCAGGTCGGGGGCGAACCCGAAGGCTTCGTAGGGCCCCAGGTCCACAATGGGCGGGGTGCCGCTGCCGGTGTCGGGTGTCGCGGCCACATCAATGAAGCGGGCGCTGCCATCCAGATCGGTGGTACCCGTCACCACTGCATTGTCGCCGGCATCGATCGCCGGAGAGTTAGAGAGCAGGTGCATGTCGCCGGTGGTGGTCGGCAGCGGTTCGGTGATGGGGGCCACGAACAGTGGATCGCTGCTGCTGACATGGTCGCAGGTGGCCCCACCCGGGCAGCCACCCTGGATGTCGGTCAGGGTCGAGCCGCCGGTGCCGTCCTCCATGCCGCCGCCGGTTTCCGCGCTGTTGCCGGTGAAGGAGACGTTGTTCAAGGTCGTCCCGCCGTAGGTCCCCAACCCGCCGCCTGAATTAACAGCGGTGTTATTAACAAAGGTGACATTGGTCAGCGGCACATTGCCGATGGTGTACAGACCACCGCCGCCGACATTCCCGGTGCCGCAACTGACCGACAGCTCCCGGGCGTCGTTGGCCTCAAACAGGGCGTTGGTGATCGATCCGGGGGCCTCGCGGAAATAACCGGCGCCTCCCTGGCAGCCGGCGTTGCCGATCACGGTGATGTCACTCATCACCGGAGCCCCCTCCCAGAAATACCAGGCGCCGCCCGGGCCGTTGTCCTCTTCGTTGCCCTGGAACACCAGGTTGCGCAGGGTGGGGGAAGCCTGGTAACCGGTCAGACCGGCACCGACGTCGTAGGGGAAGCTGGTGATGGTTTCATCGCCAAACCCGGAGGTGATGGTGAATCCATCCAGCACGGCGGTCGAGTTCACCGACCAGGCCATAACGACGCGGTAGGAGTTGTCGTCGGATTCCGTGCGGGGCGTGTCGGCCCAGTCCAGCATCACGCCACTCGCGTCGGTGGTGTCATCACCGTTCAGATCCCCACTCAGGATAGTCTGGTGGGCGGTGATGTCGCGCTGTGTGCGCAGTGTTTCGGCGCCGGCAAAGCCGCCGTAAACCTCGACCCCGTTTTTGAGGTTGAAGCTGGCGCTGCGGTCGGTGCTGGTAGTGGGTTTGTAGAGCCCCTCAGCTACCCAGATCTCCGTACCAGAAGAAGCTGCCGTAAGTGCCGCCTGGAGGGAGGTGTAGGCATCTGTCCAACTGGAGCCGTTATTAGCTCCGGTCGCATCCCGATCTACGTAAATAACCACCCCGGCTGTGATGACGGGGTCGGCTGGGACTTGATAAGCAGCAGCACTGGGCGTAATCATCAGGCTGGCAATCAGAGCCAGTACCAAAGCAACGCCAAAGAATGAGGTGCCAAATGGTTTGACTTTCATAGGAACTCCTTCTGATTAATAGCGTAAAATTCTTTCTGTAATTTCTACCCCCAAAAGTGGTAGGTCTGGTAT
>DAOQTN010000256.1:0-4789 GCA_035340555.1 Anaerolineaceae bacterium
TGGAACTGCAACCGGAACTTTGGTTGCCGAGAGGTAAGGTGATGGCTGCACTCGCTCCACCATCGACAGTCAATCAGCCAGGTCAAGACCCGTGTCATCGTTGTCTATAAAACGGGTAACTATTATGATGATTGCTGGATAACCCGTCAACCAACCCGTCAACCGACCCGTCAACCAACCCGTCAACCAACCCGTCAACCAACCCATCAACCGACCCATCAATCGACCCGTCAACCGACCCGTCAACCAACCCAGGAGTCTTCAAGTGAATGCCACAATCCAATCCCTTTTTGACCGCAAATCGGTGCGCAATTATACCGACCAGCCCATCAACCCAGCAGACAAAGCCTTGATTCTGCGGGCCGCTTTTGAGGCTCCCACGGCGGGCAATCAGATGCTCTATACCATCATCGACGTGACTGAGCAGGCCCTCAAAGACCGTTTGGCGATCACCTGCGACAATCAGCCGTTTATTGCCAAAGCCCCGCTGGTGCTGATTTTTTTGGCGGATCAACAACGCTGGTACGATATGTATGTCGCCGCCGGTGAAAGCCCCCGCGCCCCGCAGCAGGGCGACATCCTGCTGGCCTTCATGGATGCCTGCATCGCGGCGCAAAACGCCGCTGTTGCCGCCGAGTCGCTGGGAATTGGCTCGTGTTATATCGGCGACATTCTTGAGAACGTTGAGACACACCGCCAACTGCTTAACCTGCCTGATTATGTGATCCCTGCCGCCATGCTGGTTTTTGGTTATCCCACGGCAGGGCAAAAACAGCGCCAGAAGCCCCACCGGTTTGATCCCCGGTATATTGTGGCGGAAAACACCTACCGGCGGCTCTCAGCCGGTGAATTGGAAGCAATGTATGTTGAGCGCGAGCAACGGGCGGGAAAAGCGGACGTCGATTTCCGCGCCGGTGTGGCTGCCTTCTGCGCCCGCAAGTACATGTCCGACTTTTCGCATGAGATGAGCCGGTCCGCCGCCATCTACCTGGAAAAATTTAAGTGAGGCGCTCCCCAGAGCGGCGGGTTGCCTGCAGCTGCAGGGACTTGTAGCCGTCGGGTATGACGAGAACAGCCGGTTGAGGCCCGCTTGGGCTGCTCAACCGGCTGTTGTTTATAGGATCCGGTATTGCCTGGATCAGGTTTGCACCGGTTCGGGGTTTACCACCCGCTCCAGGATGATGGCGCCGTCGGCATTGACATCCACCCGGATGGTGTCACCGTCCACGAAAATTCCTTCCAGGAATGCGTCAGACAGGCGATCTTCAATGCGGTTCTGAATGACCCGGCGCAACGGGCGGGCGCCCATTTCCGGGTCGTAGCCCTCATTGGCCAGGCAGTCAACGGCTGCTTCGGTGGAAATCAGGGCAACCTTGTGATCGGCCAGACGGCTGGCGACCTTATCCAGCTCCAGGCGCACAATCTTGTGAATGTCCTCCCGGCTGAGGGAGCGAAAAACAATCACCCCATCCATGCGGTTGATGAACTCGGGTCGGAAGACCCGCTTCAGCGATTCAAGCAGCTTCTTGCGCATGTCGTCGTAGGCCAGGCGTTCCTCGGTGGCCTCATCCTGCTTCATGGGGAAGCCCAGGGAGTTCTGACGCCGGATCATGTCAGCACCGACATTGGTGGTCATCACAATGATCGCATTGCGGAAGTCCACCTTATGGCCGCGGGCATCGCTGAGATGGCCCTCTTCCATGATTTGCAGCAGCATGTTATGGGCTTCAGGATGGGCCTTCTCAATTTCATCAAACACCACGATTGAGTAGGGCCGGCGACGAATGGCCTCGGTGAGTTGTCCCGCATCCTCGTAACCGACGTAGCCGGGGGGAGAGCCCACCAACCGGCTGACAGTGTGACGTTCCATGAACTCCGACATATCCAGCTGGATCAACGCATCTTCGCTGCCAAACATAAAACGGGCCAGGGCCTTGGTCAGCTCGGTCTTACCCACACCGGTTGGGCCCAGGAAAACGAAGGAGCCAATCGGGCGGCGCGGATCCTTCAAGCCAGCGCGGGCCCGCCGGACAGCCTTTGAGATGGCCTCAATGGCTTCTTCCTGTCCGATGATGACCCGACGCAGTTCCTCTTCCATGTGTAACAGCCGCTCACTTTCAGTTTCGGTCATCTGCATGACCGGAACTCCGGTCCACATGCTGACCAGTTCGGCAATATCATCCGCCGTGACAACGGGGCTGTTGTCGCGATCCCAACCGGTGCGTAGTTTTTCCAACTGGGCCTCAAGGGCGGACAACCGGTCCTTCAGATCAGCGGCATCATCCAAGCGGCCATCCTCCATGGCCAGGGTGTGGCGTTGGCGGGTTTCACGCAGTTGGGAGACAATCTCCTTGGTGCTGCGGGCGCCGGGGCTTTTGTACATCCGGACGCGCGAAGAGGCTTCATCAATCAGGTCAATCGCTTTGTCCGGCAGGAAACGTTCCGTGACATAGCGGGCTGACAGCCGCACGGCAGCTTCGATGGCCGCATCCGAAATGATCAGGCGATGATGTTCTTCGTAAGCCTTGCGGATGCCGCGTAAAATTTCAATGGTCTGCTCCTGGGTCGGTTCCTCCACAACAATGGGTTGAAAACGGCGTTCCAAGGCGGCGTCACTTTCAATGTGTTTGCGGTATTCATCCAGCGTGGTGGCGCCGATCACCTGCAGTTCACCGCGTGAGAGCGCCGGCTTCAGAATGTTGGCCGCATCCACCGAGGAGCCCGCCGAGCCGGCTCCCACCAGCATGTGGACTTCGTCGATGAAAAGAATTGCACCCGAGGACTTCAATTCGTCAATGACGCGCTTCAATCGTTCTTCAAACTGGCCGCGATACATTGTCCCGGCAACGAGGGAGCCAACATCCAGCTGCAGGACGCGTTTGCCCAGCAGCGGAGCGGGGACGTCACCTTCGATGATGCGTTGGGCCAGTCCTTCAACGATGGCGGTTTTGCCCACACCTGGCTGCCCGATCAAGGCCGGGTTGTTTTTATTGCGCCGGGCCAGCACCTGGATGACCCGTTCGATTTCCATCTGCCTGCCAATAACCGGGTCCAGCTTGCCTTCTTCAGCCAGCGTGGTCAGGTCGGTGGCCAGTTGATCCACCAGGGGAGTCTTGGCGTTTGGCGCACCGGCAGCCTGGGCCTGTCCTGGGCCAGCCGGGGCTTGCGGTCCGGCTGATGCGGCCGCTTGATTGCCTTCCTGCAAGGTGCGGCGCACCTGACGACGCACCTGTTCAGCTGTGAGCCCCAATTTTTGCAGCACTTCCATGGCCAGGCCTTCGGTGGAACGCACCAAACCCAAAAGCAGATGTTCAGTGCCGATGTAATGGTGCCCCATGCGACGGGCTTCTTCGATGGAAAACTCCAATACCTGTTGAACCCCGGCGGAAAGGTCAATCTGACCGGTACGGCCTTCACCGAAACCGCCCAACTTTTCAATCACTTCCCGGACCCGGGGGGCCTCCAGGCCAAATTCACGCAGCACGCGTCCACCAATGCCGCCGTCTTCTTCAATCAAACCCACCAGCACGTGTTCCGTGTTGATGGCGTTCTGGCGCAAGCGTTCAGCTTCCTGATGTGCCAGACTCAACACACGTCGCGCCCTTTGGGTGAAACGCTCCATTCCACTTGCCATATTGTCCTACCTCCTGTCCAACCGGCTGCCGCCGGCCGAGCCCAATTACATGTACCGTTATTATTCGTCCATCATTGGACGGGATCGATTGCATCCGCGCGCCCTGATTCTACCAAACTTTGCAAGTAATTCAAGGCGGGGTATCAGGTTTTTAGGAATTGAGTTCTACAGCCGGGCAGACACTGATTCTGCCGCCGGGGCACCACTTTGGGCTGGGCCGCCTCCCCTCCATCTCCCGGCTTGAGATGCGCCCTACAACAGTTTTTCCAAGGCCTGATGCGGAGAGAGTTTACGCTGTGCCAACTCCACCAACGCAGCCTCCAGGGCCCCAGCCGGTAGCGTGCTGCGCCAGCGTGCCACCAGCGTTGCCTGAATCAAGTGATCCAGTTCGGTGCTCAGCCGCTCGGCGTCCCGCTGTTGCCAGTGTCCACTGCGCTGCAAATATTCGCGGTGGGCTTCAATGGCCTGCCCCAGTTCCAGTACCCCGTTGGATTGCACCGCCACGGTCCGCAGTACTGGTGGAAGCCAGGCATCGGCGGCAGCATGATTTTTGGCCAGCTCCAGCATGGTGCGCAGGGCGCGTTCAGTGTTTTCCACTCCCGGGCGATCCGCCTTGTTGACCACCAGGATGTCGGCGATTTCCAGGATGCCCGCCTTGATGGCCTGAATGTCATCGCCCATGCCCGGAGATTCAACCACCAGCGTGGTGTGTGCCAGCCGGGCGATATCCACCTCTGATTGCCCGGCCCCAACTGTCTCAATTAAAACCACATCAAATCCGGCTGCATCCAGCACCTGTGAGACTGCGGCCGTGGCTGCCGATAACCCACCCAGCGCGCCGCGGGCAGCCATTGAGCGAATAAAAATGCCCGGGTCCCCCGCCAGGTCCCGCATGCGAACCCGGTCTCCCAGCACCGCTCCGCCAGTGAAGGGACTGGAGGGATCCACCGCAATGATGGCCACCCGGCGATCTGGCTTCTCAGAGGTGGGCCGACGCAATTCTTGCGCCAATACATTGACCAGCGAAGATTTACCCGCTCCTGGCGAGCCGGTCACGCCGATCAAGTGGGCGCGCCCGGTGAACGGAAACAGGCGGTCAAGCGCTGCGCGCCCGACCGCCGTATCATTTTCAACCTGGGTGATCAGCCGCGCCAG
>DAOQTN010000257.1:0-4755 GCA_035340555.1 Anaerolineaceae bacterium
GGTGACCACAATCACCAACTGGGCCGGGCTGTAGCTATAAAACATCAGCCCGGCCATGACGGCAGCCGCCATGAGATAGCGCGGGTTGACCTGCCGGTACATCAGATAACAATAGGCAAAGCCTGCATAAAACGCCGTCGCTTCCACCACCTCAAAGGCCGTGCGGGAATGCAGAAACCAGATGGGGGTGATGGTCAACAGCAAAACACCTGTCCAGGCAAATCTTTCCTTGAAAATATTGCGCAGCGACAAACCGATGCCCAATGCCGCCAGCAACGACACAATGATACTGACACCACGTGTCACCCACACCGAGCGGGGCAGCCAGGCGAACAGGGCCTGTAAATACACCGAGACGCCCAAGTTGTACTGACCGCCATTCACAAAATAAGTTGGCAGCAGTTCATCAAAATAGCTCCGCAGGCCCTGGTCCAGGAAATCATCCGCCAGCATCCTTTGCACGGCCTCGTCAGTGAAAAAATAAATCGGGAAGCGATCCAGGCCCACAAAACGGGTGACCAGGTAGATGACCACCGCCGCCAGCAGCAGCCAAAGCCCGGGATCGCGCGGCAGGGTGAACCGAATCCGGCGCTTTACGGGCAACGTGGCGGAAGCCAATGCGACAGGTGCAAGGGGGGGAGATTCAATCGGCAGGGGATCCATTGGCAATTGTTCTGGTTGAAAAATTGAGGAATGCTGATCAAGGATGCAATCCTCGACTTGACCGGATGGCACAGCCACTGGCTGGTGCAGGTGGTTGTGCCGGCATCACTTTCTTACAGAATGCATCAATTATAGCATTGAACAAAATCCGACCGCCGGATTGCAGCATCCCGGCATCATCTCCTGAAAGCATCAACCTTCGGGGAGCAGGGTCTCCAAAATCTGACGCGCCAGGACCGGGTCCGCCTGGCCGCGCATCCGCGTCATGACCTGGCCCACAAACCAGCCCAGCAGGCTCAGCTTGCCGCTGCGATAACTGGCAACCTGCTGGGGATTGTCGGCCAGCACCGCGGCACACACACCCCGAATGGTCTGATCATCACTGATCTGTGCCAGACCTTCAGACTGGACAATAACCGCCGGCGGTTCGCCACTGGCTTCAATTTTTTCCAGCAGCACCTTGCCGGTTGAACTGTTGATCACGCCCGAATCCACCAGCTGGATGGTTGCGGCCAAAAAAGCCGGGGACAGACGCAGCTGATCGGCCGTCAGACCGCGCTCATTAAGCAGCCGCAGGACATCATTCATCAGCCAGTTGGAAACCCGTTTGGGATCACCCCCGTAGGCATTGACCGCCTGCTCAAAATAATCCGCCAACCGGCGTTCAGCCGTCAGAATGTCCGCGTCATATTCAGGCAGGCCGATGGACGTCATGAAACGGGTGCGGCGGTCCAGCGGCAGTTCGGGAAGTTCTGCCAGGATGGCGTCCCGCCAGGCAGCTGTCAAATGGATGGGCAGCAGATCGGGTTCACGGAAGTAGCGGTAATCGGCTTCAGTCTCCTTGACGCGCATTTTTCGCAGCACGCGCTGATCCTCATCCCACTCCAGTGTCCAGGGCTGCACCTGACGGCCGCCATCCAGCTCACGCGTCTGGCGTTGAACCTCGTGTTCGATCGCCTCCCGCACAGCCTCAATCGAATTAACATTCTTGATTTCTGTTTTGGGATTGAGGTGGGTTGCGCCCTGGGGCCGGATGGAGACATTGGCGTCGCAGCGGAGTTGGGCCCGTTCCATATCCGCCTCGGAAACACCCAGCCAGCGCAGCAGCTGGCGCAGTCGAATGAGATACTGGGCCGCCTCATCCGCCGTATGCAAATCAGGGGCAGTCACCAATTCAACCAGCGGTACGCCGCAGCGATTAAAGTCGATGTAGCGTTCAGGACCGACATTTTTGGTTTTTCCCGCATCTTCCTCCAAATGGAGCTTGATGATCTTCACCCGCCGCACACCAGCACCCGGGAGAGGCACATCCAGATAGCCGCCGGAGGCCAGGGCACAGTCATATTGTGTAATCTGATATCCCTTGGGCAGATCCGGATAAAAATAATTTTTGCGGTCAAAAAATGAGTGCTGGCGCAGTGTGGCCCGGAGTGCCGCAGCCAGCAGCACAGCTTTCTCAACCGCGGAGCGGTTCAGCACTGGCAGTGTGCCCGGGAGGCCAGCACAGACCGGACAGATATTGGTATTTGGTGGATCAGCCCAAGAATCGGCCTTGCAGCCGCAAAAAATCTTGGTGACTGTATTCAGCTGGATATGGGTTTCCAGCCCAATCACTGTTTCGTACCCGGTCATGGGGCGCTCCTGGTTTCTCCAGCCGGTTTGATCCACTTTCCCAGCAGTGGGTAGTTAAAATCCCTCCCCTGGAGCACCCGGATGCCACCAATGAATCCCGGCAGGCTGTACAGCGGCACCAGCAGCACCAGGATGGCAAAAACAATCAGCACCAACAGGCCAATAATTAACATGATCACCGGAAATTCTCCGGAGGCGTCTGGCTGAGCCATTGCCAGCGCGACCGGAATGGCTATCATCAGTGGGATCATCAAGAAGCTAAACAAAACTTGGATGAGTCCGCCCAGAACCAGTCCGACAGTCTGGTAGATGAGCATCTGGATGGATTGGGTTTTGAGCCAGGGTGAAGGACCGGGCTGTGCCTGCCAAGCCATCAACGGCGTCAACATCCCCATGAATGGGATGAAGATACCCCAATGCCCCAAAGCCGCCAGCCAGCGGTCCTCATGATCGGGATGCAGGGTGTTGATATCTGGTGAGACGAGCAGGTAGTCGGCCAACTTGGACCCCAGCCAGGGATAACGGAAGTCACGCCCCGTCAGACAAAGTACTGCGCCGAACAGACCAATCAGTGCATAAACGATCGCCAGACCAATCACAGCCCCCACCGGCACCAGAGCACCGGTGGTCGTCAGCCCGCCGATTTTGTCTGCCGCCAGATCGGTAGTACCCGAAAAAACAACGATGACAACATAGATCAGTTCTAAAATTAGTCCCACGATCTGGACAAAAAACACTTCCAGAATCTGCCAGCCCAAAGCTTGCAAGGCTTGAAAAGCCGTCTGGCGGGATTGCTGCCGGGTTGATCGCCAGATCAACAGAGGCAGGATCAGGCCTATGCCAGGAAACAGAATACCGGCGTGGGCCAGTGCAGCCAGGGTCCGGTTATTGGATGTGGGGGAATCGGATGTTAGATGGGATGTGGTCATTGCAGCGGCCTTAAAACTTTGGGGCGGATGGCGCGCCAGGATTCTGACGCGGTAGCTAATTCGTAGGCCCGGCCCAACCGCAACAAACGGCCTTCCGAGAAGTCCGGACCGAGGAATTGAATGCCAATGGGCAGTTCGGCGGTTGTCAGGCCGCCGGGCAGTGTCAGGGCGGGGATGCCCGCATGATTGGCCGGCACAGTCAACTGGTCTGCGTACTGCATCAGCACAGAATCACCATAAACGGCCGACATGGGAAATGCGGCTGTGGGTGTGGTCGGGGTCAGCAGGGCATCCAGTCGATACCGGCCAGCCGGGTCAAAAATCTGTTCAAAATCGCGGCGGATCAGTGTGCGCACCTTCAGAGCCCGCAGGTAATACTGCTCGGCATACTGCGCAGCCGAGACATACATGCCCATCAAAATCCGCAGCTTGGGTTGAATGCCAAAACTGACATCCCGGGTCTTGCGGTAGAGTTTGTGCACATCATCCACCCTGGCCGGGTCCCGATACCCATATTTCACGCCATCGTAGCGGTGCAAATTGGAGGCCGCTTCCACCCGGCTGATGACAAAAAACGCCGGGATGCCATGGCGGGTGTTGGGCAGGGGAATATCTTCAATAATCTCAACGCCGCAGTCAGCCAGCCGGTCGGCGGCATGTCGCACGGCAGCCTCAATTTCAGCTGGCAGGGGCTGGATCTCCAGTTCTCCTGTAGCCGGATTGGGAAAGACTATGCGGAAATAATCCGGTGAGAGTCCCACCCGCAGCCCGCGCACATTCTCTGACAGTTCCCCGACGTAATCAGGCACCGCCACCCGGACGGCGGTGGCATCATGCGGATCCGGTCCGGCAATTGATTGGAGCATCAACGCGGCATCGGTGACATTGCGGGCCAGCGGACCGGGACAGTCCAGCGAGGAAGCAAAGGCAATCAACCCATAGCGTGAAACCCGCCCGTAGGTGGGCTTCAGACCAACCACACCGCAAAAGGCGGCTGGCTGCCGAATGGATCCGGCCGTATCAGTCCCCAGCGACAGCGGCGCCTCCCCGGCAGCGACCGCTGCCGCGCTGCCACCCGATGACCCTCCGGGGACGTGCCCGGTATCCCAGGGATTGCGCGGCACTGGAAGAAAAACAGACGACTCATTGGATGACCCAAATGTAAATTCATCCAGATTCACTTTCCCCAGCATGATGGCTCCGGCCGCTTCCAGGCGGATCACCGGTGTGGCGGTGTAGGGGGCGACAAAATCCGCCAGGGTGCGTGAGGCAGCGGTTGTGGGGGTACCCTTGACGCAAAATATATCCTTGACGGTGAATGGAACCCCCGCCAGGGGTCCCGGGTCCTCGCCAGCCGCCAGACGGCGGTCAATTTCCATCGCCCGATCCCGGGCCTGTTCAGCGTTCAGGAGAATAAAGGCGTGCACCCGGTGGGCATCATCGGGCTGGGGGCTGTCGAAATCCAGCCGCCCCGGCCGCCCATCCACCTGATCAATGCGTTTCAGGCAGGCGTCCAGCACCTCAACCGCGG
>DAOQTN010000258.1:0-4726 GCA_035340555.1 Anaerolineaceae bacterium
TCCACTGAGCCCTCCTTTAGAGGCCAACGGTCTCACGGAAAATGGCGTAAGCCATCCAAATGAGAATGCCGCCGACGATGATCAGAAAAACCCCAATTCCGGTAGATGTGGCCGCCAGGCGGTTTAAGGCATCGACGAGAGACGAGGCATTTCCAACCAGACCAGCAATATCTTCGGCAATGCCTTTTTGGGCCAGCTTGGCCGTCTGTTGAGCCAAGACTTTGATATCGCTCCCGGGGCCCTTCTTCAGCAGGTAAACAACGCCGGTGATTAAAATTCCCAGGCCAACAAAGAATAAAGCAGTTATTACGAAATTGATGAATGTCGTGGGTTCTAGTGTAAACATCACAGCCTCCTGTCATTGCTTTCAGGAGGCTGTGATGCAAGAATTATGCCAGTAAGGTTATCAGGCTGCGCCTCGCCAGGTACTGGTGGCGCGAACTACATCGGCTGGCAGGTGGGGCAGATCTATAACATCGCCATCGCAAAGCAGTTCGGCATGTTCAATGGCGTGCAGCAGTTCACGGATATTGCCAGGCCAAGAATAAGCCGTGAGCGCCTGTAAGGCAAGCGGCGTGATATCGCGAATGTTCATGCCCAGGCGGGCATTGCTTTGCTGAATGAAAAAGCCCACAAATTCCGGAATATCAGCCTGGCGCTCCCGCAAAGGTGGCAGGTGCAAGTCCAACACCTTGAGACGATAATATAGATCCTGGCGAAACTGGCCGGTTTCTACCATGGTCATCAGGTTGCGGTTAGACGCCGCCAAAAGCTGCACATCCACCTTAATCAAGGTGGTGCCGCCAACCCGGCGAAAAGCCCTTTCTTCGACAGCGCGCAGTAGTTTAGCCTGGATATCGAGCGGCATGGATGAAATTTCGTCCAGGAAGAGGATGCCACCATCAGCGACTTCCATCAAGCCGTGTTTGCGGCGCTCAGCGCCAGTGAAAGCACCCGCTTCATAGCCAAACAGTTCTGATTCCAAAACGGTTGCCTGGATTGCAGCGCAATTTACGGCAATGAAGGGCTTATCTGCACGCGGGCTGCATCGGTGGATGTATTGGGCCAAGACCTCCTTGCCAGTGCCAGTCTCACCAGTAATCAATACTGACACCGAGGCGGTTGCGGCTCGTTCAGCCAATGAAAGGACCCGGCGCATTTCTGGGCTTTTGCCGATAATTATCTGCCCCTGCTGATGGCGGGCCTGGCGTAAATGGTTGAGTTCGCGCCGCATTGCAATTGTCTCCTGGGCGCGGCGAAGCGAGGCGTCGATTTGCTTGATGTCAATGGGCTTGGCAAAGAAATCGTGGGCGCCATCTTTCATGGCTTCGACTGCCATGGGGATATCAGCATTACCTGTCATAATGATGATTGGCGGGCGTGTCGGCAGGTGTGCGGTTTCGGGCAGCAGGTTCAGCCCATATCCATCTGGGAGATAGACATCCAGTAAAACAACATCACCAACGCCCTGGCTTAAATACTGCCGGGCTTCAGCAAGCGTAGATGCGCCTATCGTTTCATAGCCGAGCTTTGCAAGCATGGCGCCCATGTTTTTCTGGGCATTTTCTTCATCGTCAACGATCAGGATTGTCAGACTCATCCGGTTCTCCTTCAGAGATGGGCAATACAATATGGAATATTGTTCCGCCAATATAAGATTCTAGAGTAATTGTACCCCGGTGGGCTGTCACAATGCGCTTTGAAAAGGCCAGTCCCAGGCCGGTTCCCTGTGATTTTGTGGTTACAAAGGGTTCAAAAATGTGCGAGCGGATTTCATCAGGAATTCCAGGGCCTGTATCGGATACCATGATTTCAATATGTCCGTGTCCGGAAGAAGCCACGCCGATCTGGGTGCGAATGGTCAGCACTCCGCCATCAGGGCTCATGGCATCTACAGCATTGCTGATTAAATTCGTAAATACCTGTTCAAGTAGTTGTGGATCTCCCCACACCCAGGGCAAGTGAACATCCGCCTCAAGTTGCGCATCCACCCTGGCGCGTGAAAAGGCTGCCCGCCAGCGATCCATCAAGCGCTGCAACAAAGAACGCAGGTCAACGGCTTCAAACTTGGGGGCAAACGGTTTCGAAAACTCGAGCAGGCTGCTCATCAAGCGGGAAAGACGATTGCAATCTTCGCGCGCTCGGCGAACAACATCCAAGTTAGGGTCTTCGGGGGCGAGGTCCATTTCCAGAAATTGCAAGCCGGTTGATATGTTATTGATTGGGTTGCGGACTTCGTGAGCAAATACGGCGGAAAACTCACCCAACAAAGCGCGGTGCTCCAACTGCTGGGTCCGTGTGCGACTGCGAACCTGTTCACTTGTATCGTTAATCAAAACCGTAATTGCGAGCAGGGCATCCCCCTCCATAACCGGTAAAATTTGCACACGCGCTGGGAACACCACGCCATTGCGCCGATGAAGCATAACAATTCCCGGATTATGGGTGGGTAGACCGCGGCAAGCGGATTCCAATGCCTGCATCAGGTAGCCCGACCCGATCAGGATATGCTCTACCAATTGTCCCACAGCTTCTGAAGCGGTGTAGTCCAACAATATTTCTGCTGCGGGATTGATTTCGATTACTTTCAATTCCTGGTTTAAGACTAGCACTCCCTGCTCAGTATTTTCCAGGATACTATTTTGAATTTTCAGGCGGCCGCTGACTTTTCCGGCTTGCTGGCGAACCTCATTGAAGCGCAGCGATTGTTGAAAGATACTTGTGATGGCACCAGCGGAGGCAGTCAGTAATGCGGCGTATAGTTCTTCATCCGTGGGTGCGGCAGAAGCATGGGCAGTTACCAGCAAACCGGAGATTGCACGGGTCTGTCCAATAGGAATGCAGGCCAGGTATTGAACCCCATTGGCACGAGCTCGGCGCTGCAGTTCGGTATGCATACGACGCCCAGGAGTCCAAAGAGTCAGTTCGGTCAGGCGAGGAATATCGTTAATAGACAAAAATTCCGGCAGGCTGCTGGGTGATTGAGTTCCGGCAACTTTTCGCAACCCCAGTTCACTGCTCAAAGCTTGATAAAAAATCACCTCATCGGCTTCCATAAGACCCTGCACAATAAATGTGCAGCGCCGCAGCAGGACATCTGGCTCAGTTTCATCCAAGAGGGCGATCAGATCTACAATGGAATCAAGGGCAGACAATTGGCGCTGCCGGCGGCGGAGAGGATGCGCATCTGGCAGGATCATGGATACGATGGCCCAGGGGCGCATTGCCTCCAGCCGGTATATTTGAGCTATTACCGGGATAGCCAGGCGCTTGTAGCGCTGCAGCCAGATGTTAACATCATCTCCATCCAACCAGGTGGATGGTGCAGCTTCTCCCAGTAAAACTGAAATCGGTTTCGCGGTCAGGTCTTGCAAAGAAAAGGCTGTCAGGCGCAAAAAGGCGCTGTTTGCATACAGAATTGCGCCCGTTGAAAGGTCAAGTAAGATGGCTGCCTGGCTGGTTAAATTCAGAAATTCCAGGTTGGCCTCAGAAAGCGCATCTGGGTTTCGGGATGGGCGCGGGGTTGTATTTCTGGCAACCATGTTTTTTTAGTGCGCTCCTTGGGCTGTCTGGCGTAAATGTGCCGGTAAAATACCTTCCATGGCTCGATATTTGGCCACAGTGCGGCGGGCAACCGTAAATCCCCGGCGTTCCAAAAGCCGCGCCAGTTCGGTATCACTCAAAGCGCGGGATTCAGCCTCAACAAGCTCTCGCAAAACTGAGCGAACATTCAAGCTGCGATCGAAGAAAGTTGATAGTGGGACAATGCGTCCATTGGGGAGCTGAACAGCTTTATTGGACACAGCACGAGAGATTGTTGACTCATGCAATTCCAGAGCCTGCGCCATGCTGGCACGGGTAATTGAGCGAAGCTGTTTTTCGCCGTGTAAGATGTAATCGCGTTGATAGACAACCAAGATTTGCAGCAGGCGCTGCATCGTGTGATTTCGCTGCTGCAGGCATTTGACAAACAAGGCGGCGCGCTCCAGGTCGTTTTTTAAGTTTTCTTGCTGCTCGCCGCTGGTTTCTCGAATTGCCGTCCGATAGAGTGGATTCACGCGCAATAGACCACGCAGGGGGAGAATGATTTCCACCACCAGAGGGCCGCTGGAGTCTTGGTTTAGAGGGTGAATGATTATATCCGGGCGATGGTAGACACTGTTCTCTTTAGGTGATTGCCCGGCAACTCCCCAGGCGGACCGGGCTGGATAAGGATTTAGATTACGAGCAATAAATTGAGCGGCAGTGCGAATTTCTGCAACCGATGCGCCCAACATACGCGCCAATTCTGCATATTGTTTGCGGCTTAATAATGCCAGATCAAGCGGGATCAATTTTGGGGCCAAAGAAGGCACCGTCATCGTTTCGGACAAAACCTCTAGTTGAACCGCCATTGCTTCCTGAGTGGATACTGAGCCCACGCCAATTGGGTCGGCGCGCTGAATAAGGAACTGGACTGACTGGACACGATCTAGTGGAACATGGAAATAGCGGGCAATTTCTAAAAGAGAGATGGTTAACAAACCATCGTCATCCAGGTGCTGCAACAAGAAAGCTGCCATTTTTCGATCTTCTATGGGGAGGTCAGCAAGGATCTGGCGCAGAACGTACACGGGAAGCTCATCCACCTGGGCGGCGAACTGATCTTCAGGCGGATCTTCGACAGAAAGTCCGCTGCTGCCCCAGTATTCGTCTGGCTGAGACAGGTACACAATCGGTTCGCTCG
>DAOQTN010000259.1:0-4706 GCA_035340555.1 Anaerolineaceae bacterium
CCCCCCACACCCCCCAGCCCCCCCCAAAGTCCCGGCCGTCCCCCCACCGCCCCAGCCCCCCACAAAGCCCCGGCCGTCCTCCCACAGCCCACAGCCCCCCACAAAGCCCCGGCCGTCCTCCCACAGCCCACAGCCCCCACAAAGTCCCGGCACAGCCTTGACTGCCCCCGGTCGGGCCAATCGGGCAATCCCGGGGCCTCCTTTTGAGGAAATCTGCTACAATAAATTCCATATGACCACGAAGTCCTCCCCCCCATCACCCGAATTGCAGATCCTGGCCGCCGAGGCCTGGAACGATTATGAACTGCTCGACAGCGGCAACGGTGCCCGCCTGGAACGGTTTGGCGCCATCACCCTGGTCCGGCCCGAGGCTGAGGCCATCTGGCAGCCAGCCCTGCCGGAAAAAGCATGGCGGGCCGCCCAGGCCGTCTTCCGCCCCGGGAAGGAGGAAAACGGTGGGCACTGGGAGGCGGGCAAACCGCTGCCCGAACGCTGGCAGATCCAGCGGGCCGGGCTCAAGTTCTGGCTGCAGCCCGGGGGCTCCAAACAAATCGGCATCTTCCCCGAGCAGGCCCCGCAGTGGGATTGGATTGAGGCCCAGGTGCGAGCCGCCCGGCGGCCCATCCGGGTGCTGAACCTGTTTGGCTATACCGGCATTGCCAGCCTCGCGGCCGCCCGGGCGGGGGCCCAAGTGACCCATCTGGATGCCTCCCGCAAGGTGATGACCTGGGCCCATGAAAACCAGCAGCTTTCCGGACTGCCGGAGACCGCCATCCGCTGGATGCTGGAGGATGCGCTCAAGTTTGTCCAGCGGGAAGCCCGGCGCGGCGCCCGCTACGATGGCTTGATTCTGGACCCGCCCAAGTTCGGCCGTGGACCCCAGGGCGAGGTCTGGGAATTTTACAAACTGCTGCCCTCCCTGCTGGCCGCCTGCCGGCAGCTGATCAGCGCCGAGCCGCGCTTTGTCGTGCTGACCGCCTACGCCGTCAAGGCCTCGGCCTTGACCCTGCAGGCAGCCCTGGCGGATATGATGGACGGCCGGGACGGCACGGTTGAAGCGGGCGAAACCGCCCTGCGGGAACAAGCCCGCGGCCGGCTGCTGTCCCTGGCCCTGTTTGCCCGTTGGGCCGCAACGCATTAACGAGTTTGCCGTATATTTTCTAGTGCTTCGTATTATTTCTGGTTCTTCGTATTATTTCTGGTTCTTCGTCAATTATCTGGAGGATTAAATGTTTGAGAAAATTTCCAAAAGCTGGGATCTGGTCAAGGCCAGCGCCAGGGTCCTGTCGCAGGACAAGGAACTGGTGATCTTCCCCATCATTTCATCCATTGCGGTCGTGCTGGTCAGCATCGCCTTCTTTGTGCCGACCATCCTGGCGAACATCGCGGATGCCGCCCTGGGTGATATCCAGATCGTGTACTACCTCGCCTTGTTCGTCTTTTATGTGGTGCAGTACTTTGTGATCTTCTTCTTCAACACCGCCCTGGTGGGGGCGGCCATGATCCGCCTGAAGGGCGGCGACCCGACCGTGGGCGATGGCTTCCGGATCGCCTTCAGCCGCTTCCTGCCCCTGCTGGGCTATTCCCTGATCGCGGCCACCGTCGGCGTCCTGCTGCGGGCCATTTCCGATCGCAGCAAAGGGTTGGGGCGGGCCCTCATTTCCATCATCGGCTTTGCCTGGAACGTGGCCACCTTCCTGGTGGTGCCCATCCTGGCGGTTGAAAATGTCGGCCCCATTGAAGCCATCAAGCGCAGCGTGGCGCTGCTCAAGAAAACCTGGGGCGAGCAGATCGTGGGCAATTTCGGCCTGGGCGCCTTCTTTGGCCTGATCGTCTTCGGGGTGATGCTGCTGGGCATCGGCGGAGCGGTGGCCCTGCTGATCGCGCTGGATACCGTCATCCCGGGGCTGGTGCTGCTGGCGCTGACCATCCTGCTGCTGGTGCTGATCGGGCTGGCCCAGTCCACCCTGAACGGCATCTACACCGCGGCGCTGTACCAGTACGCCACCGAGGGCCAGACCACGGCCAATTTTGAAACGGAAGTGGTGCGCGACGCATTCCTGCCCCGCTAGGCTCCCGGGGGCTGGCCGGACCGAAGGCGGCGCCAACAAATAAAAAAGCCCCTGCCGGCGCTCCTTGATGGGATGCCGGCAGGGGCATTGAGATTTAACCAGCCCTACTTGAGAATCAGGGGCAGGTTGAGTTTGAGCCAGAAGGCGGTGGTGGTCAGGGTGGAAGCGTCGGAGACCGCGCCGTCCCCTTGGGAGATCACCGCAACCACAGCCGTATCCACGTCCCCGTCCGCGGCGTCCAGCGGCACAGTGATGGTCACCCGCAGCACGGCGGTGGAGCCGGCCGCGACGTTGATCGCCGTGGCGGGATCGGTCGCCAGATCCCAACTGCCGTTCGCACTGATCAGGTAGGTGTCATCGATGTTGCCGGTGTTGTGCACCGTGAGGAGATACAGCACCTCCTGTCCGGGCAGACCCCACCCGGCCATGGTGGTCGGGGTGATGGCCACGCCGCGCACCGCGCTGGCGGTGGTGGTCAGGGCGGCGCTGTCGGCCGCGGTGTCGTCCGCCTGGGAGGTCACCGTCACCGTGGCCGTGTCGGCCGCACCGGCCAGGGCCCCGGCCGGGATGGTCACCACCACGTCAAAGTTGCCCGTGAACCCCGCAGCAAGCGTGATTTCGGTCACGGAAGGCGTGCTGGTCCAGATGCTCTCAACCGCCACGTCAAAGACGTCGGCGGCATTGCCGGTGTTTTCAACCGTCAGGGTGTAGGTGTGGCTGGTGCCGGGTAAACCGGACCCGGCTGCCGTCTCCGGGGTCAGGGTCACCCCGGCCACCTGATTGGCCGTGGTGGTCAGCACCGCGCCAGCAGACACCGTGGGGTCACCTCCGGAGGTCACGGTGATGCCGACGTCATCAAACTCGCCGCTCCCGGCCCCCGCCGGGATGGTGACCGTCACACTCACCTCTGCCGTGTCACCCGGTGCCAAGTCGGTGAGGGTGGTGGGCACGATGAGCGTGGTCCAATCCGCCCCGTCCGCTGCCAGGGTGAAGTCGTCCAGGGTGTTGCCGGTGTTTGCCACCGTCAGGGTGTAGCCCACCTGCGTGCCCGGATCCCCGGCCGCGGCGGCGGTCGCCGGGGTCAGGCTGACCCCGTAGACCGCGCTGGCGGTGGTGGTCAGGGCGGCGCTGTCGGTCGCGGTGTCATCCGACTGGGAGGTCACCGTCACCGTGGCGGTGTCGGCCGCCCCGGCCAGAGCACCGGCCGGGACCGTCACCACCACATCAAAGGTGCCGGTGGCGTCTGGGGCAAGCGCGATTTCGGTCACCGTGGGCGTGCCGGGCCAGAGGCTGTCGAGGGTAATGTCAAAGGTGTCGGCCAAATCGCCGGTGTTTTCCACCGTCAGGGTGTAGGTCACCGCCGTCCCCGGCCCGCCCGACTGGGCGGCCGTTTCCGGGGTCAGGACCACCCCGGCCGGGGCCGCCGCCGTGGTGAACGACCAGGCAACCGGCACCTGCTGCACATCCCCGGCGGCATCCACCTGGCCGGTCACGCTGACCGTGTAGGGCGTGGCGTAAGCCAGACTGGCATCGGGGGTGAAGGTGACCGTTTTGGTCGGGTCGTCGTAGACGCACTGGCCGGTGAGCGGGGTCACGCCGTCGCTGAGGGTCAGACAGGTGTCCGGGGCCATCGCCTGGCTCCAGGTGGTGGTGATGGTGGTGGCCGGGGGGATATCGAGGGCGTCTTCGCCCGGGGTGAAGGCGGTGACGAGCGGATCCCGCCAGTTGGGGACGGTATACTGGTAGAGCTGGGTGCCGTCGGTGCCGTAGTCCACGGTCAGGGTCAAATTGGGCAGTTCTGTGTTGCCATCCGCACCCTTGACCACCGTTTCCCAGCTGCCGCGGGTGAACTTGAACTCCACCACGGTGCCGTCCAGGAGATTGAAGGTCTGTTGCCAGAGGGTGGTGCTTTGCTGGAGCAGCGGCGTGGCCGCCGGATCCCAGCCGCCCAGCGTGCCGTCAGGGTTGATGAAGCGGGTCAGATAGACCGTGCCGGGTGTGAAGGCGGGGACGGTGACCTCAAAGGTCACCGCGACCTGCTTCGGCTCGGCCAGGTGGCTGACGGGGTCGGAGAAGCCGCCAAAGTTGAAGCTGGTGTCGACCGCCTGGACCTGGTAGTAGTAGAGCGTGCCGGTGACCACCGCCGCATCGGCATAGGTCAGGGTCGGGGCGAGGATCCGGGCAATTTTGCCGTAGGTCAGGCCATCGGTCGAGCGGTAGAGATCGTAGGCATAGACCGCCTGATCGTCGTCGGCAGCGGTCCAGCTCAGGTCAATGTGATTGGCCCCCCAGTCGGCAATGGCCAGGACCGGGGTCGTGGGCGGGGTATCATCGGCCGAGGCGTTCACGGTCAGCACGCCCGCCTGGGCGACGGCATAACCGTTATCGGTGCTGTCCAGATCCGCATAGAGCCAGGTGGCCCCGCCGTCGGTGGAATAGCGGTAGGCGTAGTCGTAGGCGCCGGTGGCTTCGGGCATGAAGGCAGCCACAAACTCATCGTTCTCTCCGCCCATGCCGGCCTGTCCGTTGAAGGCGGCATCCACCCAGATCCAGCCCGCATGGCCATCCGGGTCCGTGCCATCCGGCCCGAAGCCGGCCTGGGCCAGCAGGCCCGGTGTGGCTCCCGGCTCGAGG
>DAOQTN010000260.1:0-4703 GCA_035340555.1 Anaerolineaceae bacterium
AGGTTGTGCTGGTCAATGTTTGGGCCAGTTGGTGTCCCCCCTGCCGCGCCGAGATGCCGGATTTGCAGCGCGTCTATACGCAACGCCGGGATGAAGGCTTTGTCGTCCTGGCGGTCAACGCCACCGCCGGTGATACCGCGGCTGCCGCCCAGGCCTTTTTTACGGCCCAACAGCTCAGCTTCCCCCTGCTGCTGGATTCAGACGGCCAGTTCAGTGCCACCTACCAGGTACAATTGCTGCCCACCTCGATCCTGATTGACCGGGACGGCATTGTGCGGGGGCGCTTTACCGGGGCCATTAACGCGGCCCTGTTGAACAGCGAACTGGATGCGTTGGCAGCAGGAGGGGATTGAGATGTTCCCCCTGATCAAGATTGGTCCGCTGTCGATCCCCAGCCGCGGCCTGATTTTGCTGCTGGGGCTCTGGCTGGCCCTGAGCTTGTGTGACCATCTGCTAAAGCGGGCCAAGAATCCCGCCATCCGCGCCGAAGCCATTTTCAACCTGGCCACCATCGCCCTGATCGTTGGACTGATCGGCGCCCGGCTGGCCTATGCCGCGCGCCACCCCGGCGCCTTCATCGACCAGCCCCTGGCCCTGATCCTGCCCACCGGGCAGATGCTCGATGCAGAAACCGGGTTGCTGTTCGGGATCCTGACCGCACTCATCTACATCCAGCGTAAAGGCCTGCCCTTCTGGGCCACCCTGGACAGCCTGACACCCGGTCTGGCGCTGCTGGCCATTGCCATCCCCCTGGCGGATCTGGCCGCGGGCACCGCCTACGGCGCCCCCACAACGCTGCCCTGGGGAATCTGGTTGTGGAATGACTTCCGCCACCCGAGTCAGGTCTATGCCCTGCTTGCCGGGGTGGTCCTGCTGGTTGTCAGCTGGCCGCGGGGAACCTCAGCACCGGACGGCCGGCGCTTTCTGACATTTGCCGCCCTCAGCTGCGCCCTGCGCCTGATTTTGGAAACCTGGCGCGGGGACAGCATCCTGTTGACCGGCAGCATCCGGTTGTGGCAGGTGCTGGCCTGGCTGGGAAT
This sequence comes from Anaerolineaceae bacterium, assembly GCA_035340555.1. GTDB lineage: Bacteria > Chloroflexota > Anaerolineae > Anaerolineales > Anaerolineaceae > JAGOFZ01. The sequence continues at coordinate 1,041 of DAOQTN010000260.1, forward strand.
GCTGGCGAGTTTGTGGCTGCTGGAGCAAAAAAGGAGGTCAACCGATGCCACCCGCCCTCCCGATGCTGGCAGATAAAACGGTCCTGGTCACCGGTGCCGCCCGCCGGGTGGGCCGGCTGCTGGCCCTGGCTGCAGCCCGGCAGGGCGCCCAGGTGGTGCTGCACCACGCCCATGCGGAGGCGGCGGCTCGGGCGACCGCAGCCGAGATCACCGCGCTGGGGCGGCGGGCCTGGGTGCTCCAGGCAGACTTCAGCCGGCCGGAAACGGTGTCCGACCTGGTTGCCGCGGCCTGGGACTGCGCCCCGCTGGATGCCCTGGTCAATAGCGCCGCCATCTTCGAACCGCTGGATTGGGCGGACACCCGGCTGGACAACTGGCAGCAGCACCTGGACATCAACCTGACGGCGCCGTTCCTGCTGAGCCAGGCTTTTGCCAGACAGCTGGGACCGACCGGATCGGGGCGGATTGTCAACATTCTGGACTGGCGGGCCCTGCGCCCGGGCGCGGACCACCTGCCCTACACCATCAGCAAGGCGGCCCTGGCCGCGCTCACCCGGGCCCTGGCCCAGGCTTTGGCCCCGCAGATCACTGTGAATGGGCTGGCGCTGGGCGCCATGCTGCCCCCCGCCGATGGCGGCTCCGGGGACGCCATCCTGGACGATGTGCCCCTGCAGCGTTGGGCCCGGCCTGAAGAACTGGAAGCGGCCCTGGTTTTCCTGCTGGGGGGCCCGGAATACATCACCGGGGAAATCCTGCACCTGGATGGGGGCCGGCATGTGGTATAACCGGGAGTAAGGTGGTGCAAAATCGCACCCACCGCAGCGAGCTTGTCCTGGTTGAGGCCTTGAATGTGGCCCCCGCTGGATCCCGTGATGAGAACCGGGCTGGGGCCCTGAATGTGGTCCCCGCTGGATCCCAGGGTGGGAGCCGGCCTGGGGGGCGGCCTGGGGGGCGGCCTGGAGCCCAGGATGGGGCGGTGTTTGGTCCAACCAAGCCTGATCATCTTATTGGAGGCTGTGAATGGATATCGTACTGATTAAAGATTTGCTGGTGCGTGGGGTCATCGGAATATCGGATAATGAGCGGGCCCAGCCGCAGGATATTCTGATCAATGTGCAGTTGTTTACCGACATCCGCCCGGGGGCGCAAAGTGACGACATCAACCAATGCGTCAATTACCGCACGGTGGCCAAGAAGTTGTTTGCCCACGCGGAAAAGGTGGGCCGTTACACGGTTGAGGCCCTGGCCGAGGATCTGGCCCGGCTCTGCCTGGAGGAACCGGGCGTCCAGGGGGTTCGGGTGCGCGTGGAAAAGCCCGGTGCCGTGCGCTTTGCCCGCTCCGTCGGGGTGGAAATCGAGCGTTTCAATCCCCCATCCTGAGCCATGGCCGACGCCCACCTGTTGTTTGGCTCCAACATCCATCCGGTGGACAATCTGCGCCGGGCGGTGGCCGAGTTGTGTGCCTGCTGCCGGCTGAAACAAACCTCCACCGTCTGGGAGACGGTGGCCATCGGCGCGGCGCAGGCGCCAAACTTTCTCAACCTGGCGGCCTGGATGGAAACCGACCTGGGTGCGGCCGAGCTCAAGCTGCAGGTCATCCGCCCGCTGGAGGCCCGGTTGGGTCGGGTGCGCACAGCTGACCGCAACGCCCCCCGGACACTGGATATTGATATCATCCTGTTCGATGGGGTCGTCCTCGATGACGCCCTCTGGGAGCGCAGCTTCATCGCCATTCCCCTGGCCGAACTGCTGCCCAGCCTGCCCCACCCCGCCACCGGGGAAACCCTCGCCGATCTTGCCGCCCGGCTGCTGCCGGGTTCGGGGGCCATTCGGCATCCGGAGATCAAGCTATGCCCATAAACGCCACCGATTTGGAACGCCAGCTGTCAGAGGAACCTGCCGGCAGCACCCGGGCCCGGCTGTTAATTGACCTGGCCCGGCAGCTGTGTTTCAGCACTCCTGCCCGGGCCATCCAGCTGGCCGGTGAAGCCGCCAGTGCGGATAACAGCCCGGATAGGTCTGTTCTGGCAGACAGCCTGTTCCTGCGAGGCCGGGCCTGCCTCCAATTGGGCCAGTACGCCGACAGTCTGGGATATCTGATTCAGGCCCAGCCAATCTATGAAGATCTGCAGGATGACCAGGGCTTGATGTGGTTGTATAACGAAGTCGGGCGGCTGTATTATTTTCTGAGCGATTACGCCACAGCCCTGGAGTATTACCAAAAAACCTTGGAGATGGCCCACCGGGTCGGGAATCTGAACCGCCAGGCCGCCTCCATGCACAATATCGGACTGGTATACACCTCCACCGGCGACCCGGTCACCGCCCGCGAGAAGATGCTGCAGGGGTTGGAAATTGCCCGCACCGCCCAGGATGCCTGGGTGGAGGCCTTTGTGCTGGGTGGGCTGGCTGAGGCCAGCTTCCACCTCAAGGAATTTCCAAATGCCCTGGCTTATGGACAGCAAAGTCTGGCCCTGGCCCGCGCCACACCACTGCCAGGACTGATCAGTGGCATCCTGATTGCATTGTCCTGGAGTCATTTTGAACTGGGTGAGCCCGAAAAAGCCCGCCACTGCCTCGATGAGGTGCTGGAACTGGCAGGTCAAAGCGGGGATGCCCGCGGGCGGGCGGAAGCGCAGCGCGCCCTGGGGGAGCAGTTCAACCGGATGGGTCGTTACCTGGAGGGGCGCGAGTTACTTGGCCAAGCCCTGGACGCCAGCCTGATCCTGGGGGAAAAGGCGCTGACCGGCAACTGCCACCTGGCCCTGATCGAAAGCTGTAAACAGCTTGGGGATTACCCGGCGGCCCTGGCTCACTCCGAAGAATATCACCGCATCGACAAGGAGATCTTTAACGAACGCTCGGATTTACGCCTGCGGGCCTTTCAGGCCATTCATCAGGTTGAGGCAGCGCGACGGGAAGCGGAACTGGTCCAGCTGCGCAATGTCACCTTGCAGCAGGAAATTGAGGAGCGGAAAAATGCGCAAAAAGCCCTGGAGCACCTGGCCAGCTATGATCCGCTGACCGGGCTCTTCAATCGGCGGGCATTCTTCACCCAGGCCCAGCCCTTGTTTGCCGCCCTGATGGCCCGTCAGTTGCCTGTCTCGGTCATCATGCTGGATGCCGATTACTTTAAACGCATTAATGACCAGTACGGGCACCAGACCGGCGATCGGGCCCTGGCCAGCCTGGCAGCGGCCATCCAGGCCGTGGTGCGGGAGGGCGATCTGGTCTGCCGCTACGGGGGTGAGGAGTTTGTGCTCATGCTGCCCGAAACCGATCAGAACGACGCCCTCAAGGCAGCCGAGCGGCTGCGCGGCAGCGTCCAGGATACGCCGCTGCCGGCCGGGACGGCACTGATCCACATCACCATCAGCCTGGGTGTGGCCACCACCGGCCCGACCGGTGAAAACTCACTGGACCGGCTGCTGACCCTGGCCGACCAGGCCCTCTACCAGGCCAAAAACAGCGGGCGCAACTGCGTCTGTCTGTCCGGTGGGACGGATTAGAAGTGCAGCGGTTCGGCACTGCGGGAGATGTTGTCCAGAAACTCCATGCGCAGCGCCAGATCCGTGCGGAAAACACCAAACATGGTCGAGGTGGTCATGCGCGAATCATGTTTTTTGACCCCACGGATCATGGAACATAGGTGCAGGGCCTCCA
>DAOQTN010000261.1:0-4682 GCA_035340555.1 Anaerolineaceae bacterium
ATCACCCGGGAAATTACGAACTCCCCTTTGGCACCACTTTTCGCACCCTGATTGAGCAGTACGGCGGGGGCACACCGGATGGCAGGGCGATCAAGGCCATCATGCCCGCCGGGGCCTCCTCCACCATCCTGGTTGCCGATGCGCAGACGCTGGACACTCCGATGGACTACAAGTCGGTGGCAGCCATTGGCGGCCAGCTGGGCTCGGCCTCGGTCATCGTTGTGGATGACAGTGTCAACATGGCTGACCTGGTCAACCAGACGGTTCACTTCTTCAAACATGAATCGTGCGGCAAATGCACCCCCTGCCGGGAAGGCACCTATTGGATGGCGCACATCACTGCCCGGTTGGCCGGCGACCAGCCGGACGCCCAGGATGCCGCCCTGCTGGGTTCGGTGGCGCGCCAGATGCAGAACAAATGCCTGTGTGCCCTGGGTGAATTCTCCACCATGGCGGTCGTCAGTGCCCTGGAAAAATTCCCCCAGGATTTTGGGATTTCATAGAGGAGCGGCACAGATGGCCAAACAGATTTCGCTCACCATAGACAATCAGGTGATTACCGCCCCCGAGGGCATGTTAATTGTGGATGCCGCCAAGCAGGCCGGGGTGAATATTCCGGTGTTTTGTTACCATCCTAAGATGGAACCGGTTGGCATGTGCCGCATGTGTCTGGTGGATGTTGGCCGGGTGCAGGTGGATCGTGCCACCGGCCAGGTGGTGTTTGACGCGGAGGGTCGGCCCAAGATTGGCTTTGGCCCCAAACTGGAGACCGCCTGTACGACCCCGGTAGCTGAAGGCATGGTGGTGGTGACGGACAGCGAAAAGGTCAAAGCGGCCCGGAAGGATGTGCTTGAATTCCTCCTGACGTCCCATCCACTGGACTGCCCGGTCTGTGACAAGGGTGGGGAATGCCCGCTCCAAAACCTGACCCTGGCCCACGGGCCTGGTGAGAGTCGGTTTCTGTATGCCGACAAGCAGCATCTCAACAAACGAGTGCCGCTGGGCGAACTGATCTTTTTGGATCGGGAGCGCTGCATTCAATGCGGCCGCTGCACCCGTTTCCAGCATGATGTGGTGGATGATCCTGTCATCGGCTTTTACCAGCGCGGGCGGGCGCTTGAAATTGTGACCCTGTCCGAACCCGGCTTTGACTCCATCTTTTCTGGCAATACAACCGATATTTGCCCGGTTGGGGCCCTGACCACGGCAGATTTCCGCTTTGGTGCCCGGCCCTGGGAGTTGAAATCGGCCGCCTCCATTTGCAATCACTGCCCGGTCGGCTGCAATCTCACCTTTGATGTCCGCCGGGAGGCGGCTGCCAACGGCCGCACCGTCATCAAGCGGGTGATGCCGCGCCAGAACGAACAAGTCAATGAAATCTGGATCTGTGATCGGGGGCGGTTTGGCCACCATTACACGGAAAGCCCCGCCAGGCTGACCCGACCCTTGGTGCGCCGGAACGATGAACTCGTGGCGGCAACCTGGGATGAGGCGCTGGCTCTGGCGGCCGCAGCACTGAAGGATGCCCCGCCCCTCCTGCTGGCGGGGGGCCGGCTATCCAATGAAGCGCTGTTCAATTTGCGGCAGTTGACCGAAGCCCGGGCCGGACAGGCCCGCCTCTACACCCCCATGTCCGGTGGCGCGGTGGCTATTCAGGCTGGGCTGAGCGCGGGCAGCAATCTGGGTGAGCTGGGCAAAGGCGATGCCATTCTGGTGGTGGCCAGTGATTTGCATGAAGAAGCACCGCTCTGGTGGCTGCGTCTCAAGCAGGCTGCCGGGCGGGGGGCCGGACTGATTGTCCTGGCGGCGCGGCCCACTCGGTTGGACAAGTTTGCCCGGTTTGTCATCCGTTATGCCCCGGGTGGGGAACAGGCGGCCCTGGCGGGGCTGCTGGCCGGGGAGGGGGAGGCGGCCGCTGCTTTTGCCGCGGCGCGGAATGCGGTCGTTTTTTACGGTTCGGATGGGTTGGATCTGGTGGGATCGGAACAACTGGCCTGGTTGTGTGCCGAACTGCTGGCCAAAACCGGACATCTGGGACGTCCCAACAACGGCCTGGTGCCGGTCTGGCCGCGGGCCAATGACCAAGGCGCTGTTGAGCTGGGATATTCCCCGGCCGAGAATCTGCCGGCTGCCCTGCGCTCAGCCGGGCTGGTCTGGATTGCCGGAGCCGATCCGGCTGGCGATGACCCGGAGCTCGCGGCCGCCCTGGATGGGGCCGGCTTTGTGATTGTGCAGGAACTGTTCCTGACAGAAACCGCCCGCCGCGCGGATATTGTCTTCCCGGTGCAAGCTGTCACTGAACAGGAGGGCAGCTTTACCTCTGGTGAGCGCCGGGTCCAGCGTTTTTACCCGGCGACAGCCCCGCTGGGGGAGGCCCGCCCGGATTATGCAGTTGCCGCCGGCTTGGGGCAGCGGCTGGGCCTGGCGTTAGCGGACCAGAGCGCGGCCCAGGTGTTTGACCAGCTGGCCCAAATTGTCCCGGCTTTCCAAGGGTTGACTTTCCCGGCTCTGGCGGAAGCTGGACCGCAGTGGCCTGAGATTGGACGGGCCGACCTCTATTACGGCGGCACCAGTTATGACAATCACCAGGGCCTGGGGGCTCATTTGGCCGCTCCGGCTGTGCCCTTGCGCCTTCCTGAGATGAAACCGACGCCGGCCGCGGCTGCGGCTGGGGAATGGACGGCGCTTCCCGTGACCCGGCTGTATGATCAGGGGGCTCTGCTGGCCCATTCGGAGCTGCTGCGCGGCCGGCTGGCCCCGGCGGCAGTCTGGATGCACCCGGCGACGGCGGACCAGCGCGGCCTTGCGCCGGGCCAGATGGTTGAGGTTCTGCTGTCCGGGCGGAAAGTCACGCGTCAGGTCTGCCTGGATGCCGACCTGCCCCAAGGTTTACTGATTGCACTGCGTTGATTGAGGTGAACATGGAATCTGGCATGCTCTGGGAATGGCTGATCAAAGCGGCGCTTTTGCTCCTGATTATGACGGGCGGTTTTGCCTATGTCACCTGGTACGAGCGCAAGGTGCTGGCCCATATGCAGGTGCGCATCGGCCCCAACCGGGCCGGGCCGTTGGGCCTGCTGCAGCCAGTGGCTGATGGCATCAAACTCATTTTCAAGGAAGAATTGATCCCGGCCGGAGCCGACAAGCTTTTGTTTGTCCTGGCCCCGATCATCACCGTCATCCCCGCCCTGACGGTGACCGCGGTGATCCCCTGGGGCGAGACAATCAATCTGTTTGGCCGTCCGGTGGCGCTGCACATCGCAGATGTGAATGTCGCCACCCTGTACATCATGGCGGTGACGTCCATCTCGGTCTACGGCATCACACTGGCAGGCTGGTCTTCCAATAATAAATACGCCACCTTGGGCGGGCTGCGCGCCACCGCCCAGATGATCAGCTATGAACTGGCACTGGGACTGTCCTTTGTGGGCCCGATCATCATTGCCGGGTCCATGAGCATGCTGGACATTGTCCGCACCCAGCAGGAAACCGTCTGGTTCGCAGTGCTGCAGCCGCTGGCTTTTGGCATTTACTTCGTCGCCTCGATTGCCGAGATCAACCGTTCCCCCTTTGACATGCCGGAAGCAGAGCAGGAACTGACGGCTGGTTATCATACCGAATATTCCGGCATGAAATTTGCGCTGTTCTTCATGGCGGAATATATCAAAATGATTGCCATCTCGATGATCGGGGCCTCCCTCTTCTTGGGGGGCTTTGATGGGCCTTTTGTGGACCGGCTCCCGGGCCTGGGCCCACTCTGGCTCTTCCTTAAAGTTGTGCTTTGGTTGTTTGTGCTGATCTGGATTCGGGCTACCCTGCCGCGCATCCGGTATGATCGTCTGATGGCTTTTGGGTGGAAGATCCTCTTCCCACTGGCTTTATTGAACGTCCTGATTACCTCGGTTGTGGTTGTATTGTTCGGATAAGGAGCAGGCGATGCTGAAAGGATTGCTCACAACACTCAAGTCTCTGCTGGAAAAACCGGTGACGGTGCAGTATCCCCAGGAAAAACGCCCGGTCCGCCCGCGATTTAAAGGCCGCCATGTGCTGAAGCGCTACGACAACGGCCTGGAAAAATGCATTGGCTGCGCCCTGTGCGCGGCAGCCTGCCCGGCTGACGCTATTTTTGTCGAGGCGGCGGAAAACACCGATGCCGAACGCTACTCGCCGGGTGAACGGTACTCCCGGGTCTATGAGATCAACCTGTTGCGCTGCATTTACTGCGGCTTTTGCGAGGATGCCTGTCCGACGGAGGCAATTGTCCTGGGCCACGACTATGAGCTGGCTTTTGCCGACCGCCGGGATGCGGTGTACACCAAGGAGTTGCTGCTGGAAAAACCGCCGCAGGATCAACCCGGCACACCGCAGCGCACCCCGCCAGGGGCCTTCCTGCGGCCCATCCCGGATATGAAAGATCCAGAGTAGGAGCCCGACCATGCCTGTTATTCAAATCGTGATTTTTATCATCCTGGGAGTGGTGGCGGTGGGAACCGCGGTGGGCATGCTGTTGAGCCGCAATGCGGTCTATGCCGCGCTTTTCTTGGTGCTCAACTTTGCCACCATTGCCATCCTGTACCTGATCCTGGGTGCCCCCTTTATCGCCTTGGCCCAGATCACGGTATATGCCGGTGCCATCATGGTGCTGTTCCTGTTTGTCATCATGCTGCTGGGGGTGGAAAAAC
>DAOQTN010000262.1:0-4669 GCA_035340555.1 Anaerolineaceae bacterium
CTGAGCGCCACGCAAGGAGTCCTCCGGATCACTCTTGCCGCCACCGATAACAGGCAACGCCAGGCCACTGCGACAGTCACGCTGTTCCCGGGGCCATCATGGCGCGCTTTCTATCCCTTCTCGAATGACGGAGCCGATGCGAGCAACGGGTTCCACGGTACGTTGGAAGGGGGCGCCACGGTTCAGCCAGACCCGTTTCTCGGCGGCGTGCTGAGCCTTTTGGGCCACGGCCAGTACTTCTCGCTGCCTGCGGACGTGGCCTCCGTCCTGACGATTGAGGTGCTTTCCGGTAAACTGTGGCGGATCTTGGCCTTTGGCGGCGCGGGACTGTTGATTGGTGGTATATCGGGGCTGTTGGCCGCTCCCCTGGTTGGCCTGGTCTGTGGCATATTGGGACTGCTCATCGGGTTGATCATGGCGTTTCCGCTGGGCGGACGCTTCTTCTCGAATGTGGTGATGCGGGTGATGGATATCATCCTCTCTTTCCCGAGCTACCTGCTGGCCATCGCCATTGTGGCTTTTCTGGGCCCGGGTCTGGAAAAAGGCATGATTGCCATCGGCGTGGTGGGCATCCCCATTTATGCCCGTCTGACCCGTTCGGCGGTGTTGTCTGTGGTCCAAAAGGAATATGTCCTGGCCGCCCAATCCGTGGGCGAGTCCCACAACCGGATCCTGTTCCGGCACATCGTCCCCAACACCCTGTCGCCGATCATCGTTCAGGCCACCATGGGGCTGGCCAGTGCCATTCTCTCGGCTGCGGCGCTGGGCTTTTTGGGCTTGGGCGCCATCCCACCGGAACCGGAATGGGGCGCCATGCTGGGTGACAGCTACCGTTACCTGGCCAGCGGGGCCTGGTGGGCGGTGCTCTTCCCCGGTCTGGCCATCATGCTGAGCGTCCTGGGCTTCAACCTCCTGGGTGACGGCCTGCGGGATGCGCTCGATCCGAAGATGCGCACCTAGCGCCCAACCCACGGAGATACATCATGGAAACCTTGTTAACGGTCAATAACCTGCGAACGACTTTCTACACTGAGGACGGCGTGGTGCGGGCTGTCAATGGGATTTCGTATGCCATGCGCCCGGGTGAAATCCTGGGGGTGGTCGGTGAAAGCGGCTGCGGCAAGAGCGTGCATGCCATGTCGATCCTCCGCCTGATCCAGAGCCCGCCCGGCAAGATTGAGAGCGGAGAAGTCTGGTTCAACGGGCGCGATCTGCTCCAGCTTTCGGAAGATGAGATGCGCAAGGTGCGCGGGCATGAAATTGCAATGGTCTTTCAGGACCCCATGTCCTCCCTGAACCCGGTTTATACCGTGGGATTTCAGATCAGCGAAGCATTGATGCTTCACAAGGGTATGGACAAGCAACAAGCCCGCAAGCGTGCCCAGGAACTGCTGACCCTGGTGGGCATCCCCGAACCTGCCAAGCGGTTGGATAATTATCCCCATCAATTTTCCGGCGGTATGCGCCAGCGCGCGATGATTGCGATGGCGCTGTCCTGCGAACCCAAACTGCTGATTGCCGACGAACCCACCACTGCACTGGACGTCACCATCCAGGCGCAGATCATCAACCTGGTCATCAAGCTGCAACAGGAACTGGGCATGGCGGTGATGTGGATCACCCATGACCTGGGGGTGGTGGCCGAAATGGTCAACACCATCAATGTGATGTACGCAGGTTACATCATTGAACGCGGCCCGGTGATGGACATCTATAAAAACCCGACCCATCCCTACACCGTCGGATTACTGGGCTCACTGCCCCGCCTGGATGAAGCTCCGGGCACAAAGCTGGCCTCCATCCCGGGCCTGCCGCCAGACCTGCTGGCCTTGCCCAAGGGCTGTCCTTTTTATGCCCGGTGTGTTTATCGCGCCGCCCAATGTGCCGAGACAATGCCCCAGCTGGAGGACACCGGCACTGCCGGACATATTGTGGCCTGCTGGCGTTGGAAAGAAATCTTTAGAAAAGGTGCCTAATGACGACGAATTCAACTGTTCTACTGCGGGTGCGCAACCTGAAAAAATACTTTCCAATTTACAGCGGATTGGTCTTCAGCCGCCATGTGAACGATGTCAAGGCGGTTGATGACGTCAGCTTTGATGTCTACCGCGGTGAAACCTTGGGCCTGGTGGGGGAAACGGGTTGCGGCAAGACCACTGTGGGACGCACCATCCTGCGCCTCTATGAACCGACCGCGGGCCAGATCGTTTTTGACGGCACGGACATCAATGCCCTGGGAGAAACCGAACTGCGTGCTTTTCGTCGGCGGATGCAGATGATTTTCCAGGATCCTTATGCTTCGTTGAACCCGCGCATGACCGTTGGGTCGATCGTTTCCGCACCCCTGGAGGTGCATAGCCGGATGTCCCAAAAAGAAAAAAGGGACCGGGTTCAGGAATTGTTGAAAATCGTGGGCCTCAACCCGGATTTTGTCAACCGCTACCCCCATGAATTTTCCGGCGGCCAGCGCCAGCGCATCGGCATTGCCCGCTCCCTGGCGATCAACCCCGAACTGATCATCTGCGACGAGCCGATCTCCTCCCTGGATGTTTCCATTCAGGCCCAGGTGGTCAACCTGTTGGAGGAACTGCAGGACAAGCTCGGTTTGACCTATATCTTTATTGCGCACGATCTCTCCATGGTGCGCCATATCAGCGACCGCATGGCGGTAATGTACCTGGGCAAGGTGATGGAACTGGCCGATCGCAATGAGATCTATATGCGCCCCATGCATCCCTACACCCAGGCGCTCATGTCCGCCGTGCCGGTTCCCGACCCGGCGCGGGCCCGCAACCGCCAGCGCATCCTGTTGGAAGGGGATATTCCCAGCCCGGTCAACCCCCCCGTGGGATGCCACTTCAACACCCGCTGTCCCTGGACAGATGAACACTGCCGCCAGGTGGATCCGGAGTATCGCGAGATCGTCCCGGGACATTTTGTGGCCTGCCACTACGCCCGTGTGGGCTGAAACCGCCGGCATCGGCTGACAAAGCCATCGACAACGCTGCTAATAAAACTGTCGATAACGCTGCCAACAACGCCGCCGACATCACCGCCAAACTAAAACGCCAGCCGTATACCGACTGGCGTTTTCGATGGATTCAGTTATTTCCGGCTTTTCCCTCGGGCCGGCTGATGGTGGTCTAATGCCTGCCGCCCCGGGCCAGTTCCAGGATTTCGTCCCGTGTGGCATAAATTTGCACCAGCTTGCCATCCCGCATCAGCAGGACCCGGTCAACAAATTCGCACATGCGCAGGTCATGGGTGACCATGATTCCGGCGCGCTGCTGTTCATGAATCAGTCCGGCGAAGGTTTCGACTACCTGATAAGCGCGTTCGGTATCCAGGCTGGCGGTGGGCTCATCGGCCAAGACCAGGCTGGGATTGTGGATCAGCGCCCGGGCAATGGCGACGCGCTGCTGCTGTCCACCGGACATCTGCCCGGGCAGGTTGTGCAGCCGTTCGCCCAGTCCCAACCGGGAGAGCAGTTCACGGGCCCGCAGCTTGCCGGCCTTATCCAGTTTATGGTTCAGCCGCAGCATCAATTCCACATTTTCCACTGCGGTGAGATAGGGCACCAGGTTGTTGGCCTGGAAGGTGAAGCCGATTTTCTCCCGCCGCATGGCCACCCGGTCCCGGTCGTTCATTCCGGCCAGATCCTGGCCGTCCAGTAAAATTTTACCTGAACTGGGCTGCAGCAGGGCAGCCAGTATGGACAGCATGGTGGTCTTGCCGGAGCCACTGGGCCCCACCAGGGCGACAAACTCGCCGGCGGCCACCTGCAGGGAGACATCATCCACGGCGTTGATCGTTCCCGATTCGCTCGTGTAGGTTTTGATGACTGATTGGGTTTCAAGGGCATAGGTTGTCATGGGGTCCCTCATCATGACGATAACCCGAGCGCTTTAAGCGGTTCTATGCGCACGGCATACCGAATGGATACCAATCCACCCAGCGGGCCGATCAGCAGCAGGGCGGCGATGGCAATCGCGGTGGTGGTGCCATTGAATACAATGGGCACCGTGGGGGGGAAGGTCAGTGAGAACAGATACGTCAGCGCTCCGCCAATGGCCACACCGATGAATGTGATCACCACAATTTGAATGATCGAGGCCAGAGCCACAATCGGGTTGGCGGTGCCGATGGCCTTCAGGACACCGATTTGGGCCACCTTCTGCAGAATCTGGATCTGGAAGAAACCGCCGATAACCAGAATGCCGATGAACAAGGTGAAGCCGCCCTGGGTGTTGAGGGTGCTCTGTTGGGCACTATATCCCGGCAGGGCCTGGATGGCGGTGTTGAGTGTTGCGGTTTCAACATTGTCCACCTGCGCCATCAGGGCCTGACTGACCGCCTCCAGTTGTTCGGGATCCTCCAGTTTGACCAGAATGACATTGGCCACCGGATTGGAACTGTTCACCTCCGCCTCCGATTTGGGGCGGATCCGGTCCCAGGTAAAAAATGGCACAAACACGGACGGCTGCAGGGAATACTGGCGCCCATCGGTGAGGCCAATGATGCGCAGGTTAAAGAATTCGTCCCGGGTGCCCTGGGTGACCCGCAGGGTCAGGGTATCCCCCAACGCCAATCCGCTGCGCAGCGCTGTGTTGCGATCAATGATGGCCTCCTCGGCCAGTCCGGTGCTGAGCGGCTGTCCGGTGACTACCGG
>DAOQTN010000263.1:0-4663 GCA_035340555.1 Anaerolineaceae bacterium
TCCTCTTCCATTTGCTGCATATGAAAGGCCTCAGCTTCATCAACCGTGACATCAACTGAATAGACATAGCTCCACCCGGCCTGGCGACCTTCTATAGCGCCTGGCATGATCAGAACCCCTTCCCAATCCGGCATGGGCGTCCCCAAGGATCCACCTGGTGCCAGCGTGGGGGCAACCGGGCTTGACTGCGGTGGGGCGGTCAGCATCAATGCTGGTGTAGACACCGGGGTTAAAGTCAGGGTTATGACCGGCATCGATGTCAGGGTCGGCACCAGGGTACGGACTGGTTGGCCGGTGGTTGGCCGGATTGTCATGATTGGCGTTGGCTCCTTTGAGCCAACATTTGGCTGCCGCGGCAGATATGGCATCAAAACACATGCTGAAACCAGGACGGCAAACAAAATCGTGCTGCCAATCGAAATTGTGACCCCAAACTGACGCGTACGCATGCCTGTTTAGTTCCTTTCTATTGGAATTCAGGGATTAACTCACCCCAACTTTTCGATTGTATAATTTGCCATCAGATCGGTCAAGAGAGAAAAGTGGAAAACGCATGTTTTTTCAAGGAGGAGGTTTAGCAGTCAACCGCAAGCCGTAAGCTGCGGCAATAGGCTATATTCGTTTGATCCTACTCGGTGTTTCGGATGTTTTGCCAGCCATTTTCCCAGGAAGGATTTTTTGTCTATTTGTCAAGCGTCCTTGAAAAAGCCATGGCAAAAAGCACTTCAGTCCTTCACGAATGACATGAACGGCCCCAGTCCGGTCTATTCGTCGCTGCCATCCGTAGATCAACACACAGGACTACCTCTTGATCTCCAGCTCAACTAACTTTAGATTTGACCTGCCCACATTGGCCGCCGGGATTCCCTTGACGCCCGCGAACGCGCGTTCTATAATCAATCCATGCTGAACTTATCCCTAAAACAAGCCCGTCGTTTTTTGCTCCAACATCATTTTTTGTATCCCCCCCGGCAGTTAAGCGGCACCGAGGGTGTGATGCAGATCGTTGAGCGTTTTGGTTGCATCCAATTTGACCCCGTTGAACCCTCTTTTGGGCGTAATGCCGAGCTGGTTCTGCAGTCCAGAGTGGCTGATTACCGCCCACAGCTGCTGGAAAAACTGCTGTACCAGGAACGACAACTCTGGGATGGTTATGATAAAGTCATGTCCATCTACTTGGCGGCTGATTGGCCTTTTTTTGCCCGATGGCGGGCATTGATGCAGAAAAACCACGGGGGACCGGATCGGCCCCCGATGAAACTTGCCGAAATGGTGTTGGCTGAAATCCAAGCCCGTGGGCCACTCTCCTCCATTGATTTTGACCATGATGGCCAAGCCGACTGGTTCTGGGGACAGACGCGGCTGGTACGGGCAACACTGGAGTCGTTATTTATGATCGGCCGGCTGGGTATCCACCACCGCGTGAACACCCGCCGGGTTTTTGACCTGACCGAGCATCTGCTGCCCGAAGCCACCCTGAATTCCGCCGATCCGCTTGCCAGTGATGAAGATTATCAAGACTGGCATATGCTGCGTCGGATTGGCGGGCTGGGGTTGGCTCAACCCGGCAGCGGGGAACAGTGGCTGGATATGGTGGGTATGAAATCTCCACAGCGCATCGCCAGCCTCAACCGCCTGATCGCAGCCGACCAGGTGACAGCGGTGCAGATAGCGGAAATCCCGGGGCGAATTTTATACGCCCGCGCAGCTGATCTGGCCAGCTGGAACGATCAGATTTTGCCGGAATCGCAGGCAGCTTTCCTTGCCCCCCTGGATAATCTACTCTGGGACCGGAAACTGGTCCGCTGGGTGTTTGATTTTGACTACATCTGGGAAGTTTACAAACCGGCTCATCTGCGACGCTACGGCTACTATGTGCTGCCAGTGCTTTACGGCGACCATTTCGTGGCCCGCTTTGAACCCAAATACGACCGGCAGTCCCGGCGATTAACCATTCAAAATTGGTGGTGGGAAGAAGGGGCCTCTCCGGATGCAGCCATGCAGGAAGCTCTGGACCGGGCTGTGCAGGATTTTGGAACCTACCTGAACGCCACTGAGATTGTGGTGGGGCCGTCAGCTGTCAATGCTGGACTGGCCATATAAACGGTCAAATCAGATCCCCTAATTAGGGAAATGCCATGGGACAAGCTTAATAGAAAGCGAAAAAAGGGCTGGTGCACGCTTATGGTACTGTGCTGGGCCTTATGGCAGGTTTGTCAGGTAGAAGATCCCAAGAAGCTGTAAAATAAGCCCGCCAGCTCAGGCTTGTTCTTGAGAGGATATCATTAATCCATCGGGTTATTTAAAAGTGATACAGCGATAAAACCATCCGGGCATGGCGGACAGGTCCATGCCCGGAAAAATTTCTTCTGTATCATCAAGCCTGCATGACCAGGGCGACCCAATCCCCCATGGTTTGCTGTTCAATCAGAGTCAAATCATGGCGGGCGGCCGCATCAATCACCGCGTCGGCTTGATCCACCATGATACCGGAAAGGATCAGGATTCCACCCGGTGTCAACAAGCGCGCCAGGCCCCCATCCAGCAGCCGGATGATCACCGGTGCCAGGATATTCGCCAGAACCAGTGGGGCGCGATCCAGTGAGAAATTTTTCTGCAAAATTTCGGCCACCGATCCTTGTCCGGATTCAATCTGCTCCAACACACCATTGGCCTGGGCGTTTTCCCGCGTCGCCTTGACCGATAATGGGTCAATATCCACAGCCAGAGCGTGAACAGACCCCAATTTCACCGCGGCGATGGACAGGATGCCCGAGCCACAACCCACATCAATGACTGGCTCATTTTGGCATACGCGGTTCTCAAGTAGCGCCATGCAAAGTTGCGTGGTGGGATGAGTGCCCGTGCCAAAAGCCATGCTGGGATCAATACGCACCGCAATCCGGTCATCAGTGTCCAGGCTGAGCCAGGCCGGTAAAATCATTAATTGGCGACCCACCGGGATGGGCCGGTAATGCTGTTTCCAGGCAGCCATCCAGTCCTGATCTTCAATGGTTCGATAAACCGGTTCAGGCAGCGTTTGGATCATGCCCAGAAACCAGAGCGCTTGTTCCAACTGATGGCGGTTATCCTCCAACTGCTCATCCACAGGCAGGTAGCCCGACACCCGCACCGGGCCGTAGGGCGTGCCCTCATCTTCGGCGTCATTGAATTCCACTCCGCGTTCCATGACAACGCCCTGGGTGACAAACCGCCCCAAAACTTCAGCAACGGCCTCAGCCAGTTCATCGTTTACAACCAAAGATATTTCAAGCCAGCGCGCCTCAGCCACCAAAGACCTCCTTTAATAAGTCCAGAAAACCCCGCTCCCGCGGTTTCACCTCGGTTCCCAGGGTTTGCGAGAGTTGTTCAAATAGCGTCCGCTGCTCAGGGGTAAGCCGGGCAGGAATCTCGACATTGACGACCACAACCTGATCCCCGCGCGACGACGCCCGGACCCGCGGCACCCCCTTGCCCTTGATCGTAAAAGTCTTGCCAGGCTGCGTTCCCGCTGGAATGGATAAGCGAGTCGGGCCATCCACGGTGGGAACCTCCACATCCGCGCCCAGAGCGGCCTGGGCGATATTGATGTTGAGATTGAGTAAAATGTCATCATTGCGACGGCGGAAGTAGGCATGTGGTTTGACGGTGATGTCAATATACAAGCCGCCGTTGGGTCCCCCATTGGCGCCCGGTTGGCCCTCACCAGCCAGTCGCAGCCGGGTGCCATTATCAACACCGGCCGGGATTGAAACCATTTTACGAGTTGTCCGTTGCTCAAGTCCCCTGCCTTTGCAGACATGACAGGGATTGGTGATCACCTCCCCGCGGCCATTACAGGCAGGACAGGGGGCCACCGTAACCATTGACCCCAGCAGGGTCTGGCGAACCTGGCGAACCTCACCGCGGCCGCCACAGGTCGAACAGCGGGTGGGACTGCTGCCCGGTTCAGAGCCCGAACCACGGCAACTGCCACAGACCTCATCCCGGGTAACCTGGATCTCCTTTTCGACGCCAAAGACGGCTTCTTCAAATGTCAGCGTAATTGTGTACAACAAATCCGCACCACGTTGTGGCACGTTGCGGCGTTGTTGGCGCCCGCCCATTCCAGAAAAGCCAAACAGTTCGCCAAAGAGATCTGCAAAATCACTCATGGTGAAGTCCGGCATCCCACCCATATCGCCCAGCCCGGAGCGACCATAACGATCATAGGTGGCCCGCTTCTCCGGATCCGAGAGCACGCCATAGGCTTCGTTGATTTCCTTGAATTTTTCTTCGGCGCCCTCGCTCCGGTTTACATCCGGATGATATTGGCGCGCCAAACTCCGGAAGGCAGATTTAATGTCTTCCGGTGAGGCATCACGGGGAATGCCCAATACTTCGTAGTAGTCTCGGGATGTCATGCGGTTCTTTCAAACGGGAAATGGGGCGGCCTCAACAGGCCGCCCCACTTTCACCGATTTTAACTAGAGATTGCGGAACTCGCCATCCACCACATCCTCTCCACCAGGGGTTTTGTCTCCCCCGGAGGAGCCGGACTCTGGCGTGGGACCGCCAGCGGGCGGTTGCTGCTGGTACATGGCAGCGCCAATCTTCTGGAGCAGTTCGCCAAGCTGATCTGTCGCCTTACGCACCGCCCCCGGATCGCCGCCTTCCATCAATG
>DAOQTN010000264.1:0-4651 GCA_035340555.1 Anaerolineaceae bacterium
ATCCCTCGGCACCGCCCTTGGCTATCAGGCGGCCCCGGCCCACTTCCATCAAGCGGGTGTCAAACCGGCCGGGACCGGACACCATATCGGGATGGGTCATCATGGCATGGGTGATTTTACGACAGGCTGCCGCCCGCTCGGGTGCCAGGTCATCGGGATCGCATAATCGCGCCAAGCCCAATGCAAAGTTGCGCAGCGGCAGTGCAAATACAGGAGCTGAACAGCCGTCAACGCCGATTGCCAGCTTCTCAGCGGGGAAGCTGGTCATTTCAGCAAACACCTGAATAATCGTTCGCTGCAGGGGGTGTTCCGGATTGATGTAGTCCTCAATCGGCCAGCCCCGCAGCTGCGCATGCGCCAGCATTCCACTATGCTTGCCCGAGCAGTTATGCCGGTTGGGGCGAGATTCTTCACCGGTGCGGATCATCCGGTACAGTGTCTCCCGGTCATAGGGGGGGTGTTTGCCGCAGAGCAAATCTGCTTCCGTCACGCCGACTTTGCGCTGAATGCTTTCAGCCACGGCGGCATGATCGTCTGTTCCGGCATGGGAGGCACACATCAACGAGAGTTCACGATCGGTAATGCCAAACTGTTCCAGGCCGCCGCGTTCCACAAAAGGCAGCACCTGCAGGGGTTTGGCAGTGGAGCGGGGATAAGTGAAGGTGTCGGGATCCCCCAGACTGGCAACCAGGCGATTCCCGGCATCTACAACCGCGGCAGCCCCACACATGATGGATTCAACAACGGGGCCACGGGTGGCCTCAACCAGCGGGACAAGATTTGCAAACTCCATGTATATTTAGCAGCCAGAGCTGTCACCTAACCAGGACAGCAGCAGCCGCATTCTCCTTTCCTTTTCTTGTTTGATAAGAGTGTTGGGTTTTTAAGAATTCAGGTCAGGTCTGTCAGGCATTCAGGCCTGGGGGCCGGATCTGTTTGGGATCTGGCGCGGAAAATATTGTCCTGCAAGCCGTCACCCCCCTGGGGTCAGCGATTGTATCCTTCCGCAGAGCCCCGCCGGGCACTGCGGAAGGACAGGAGGTTATTCTTCCAGCTCCTCGTTGGAGGGTCGGTAATGGCGTAGATAATACTGGTGCAGCCCCCAGCGAAGCCGCTGGCGGTAGATGGATTCCAGTTCTGCCGGGGGGCTAAACGTCTTTAACAAGGCCGGTGTCAATTTTTCCGTCTGCTCCGGCAGGACTTTGTGCCCGGCAAGTTCCTCCATTTCATGATGCAGGTTTTCCAACCAGGTCAATTGGAACTGCACATCATCCCGGCTGATCAAACCGCCGCGGCCGCTGATGATAAGGTGGTCCTGATAGCACGGCTCCAGCAGGAGGCCCAGCGTTTCCAGCCACACGGGCAGGTTCGCCTGAGCCAGGAAAGGAGGTTGGTGGGCCAGCACGGCATCACCGACAAAGATAACTTTCGAGACCGGCAGTTCCGCCCAAATGGCCCCCGGGGCTGGGCCGGGGCGATAGGTCAGCACCAGGGGTTCGCCATCCCAGTTAATCTGCATCGTGTCCGTGAATGTGATTTCAGGTGGTGCCCAACGAATGCCGGTAAGGTTGTTTTGCAGTTCCCATTCGGCCCCCGTCTCGCTGCCCTGGGATTTCAAACTGGCTGAGCGGCTGCGGTAGGTTTGGGTCATCTTTTCATGTCCCAGGACCATGCACTCCAGTGCCCGGACCCCCAGCGTGCGGTCATAATGGGGATCCAGATTGATGAGCATGCGGTCAACCCCCCCACCCAGATTCAGCAGGGCCGAACGCCATGAGCGGGCATCCTCTGAACGCAGCGGAGCGTCGATTAAAATGAGCCCATGCGCCCAGTTGATGGCGCCCAGGGTCACGCCTGGAAAAGCCGTTTCGATGTAGACATGAGAGGCTATTTGTTGCATGAATTATTCCTTGGTATTACAGGGGGGCATTGGGAATGGTAAAGTTAAAGCAGCTGCCCTGACCCGGTTCACTGTCCACCCAAATACGTCCGCCATGGGCCTGGACTGCCAGACGACAAAAGGCCAGGCCCAGTCCCAGCCCTTTGGGGGAGCGTTCCACCTGCAAACGCGTAAATTTTTCAAAAATCACCTGCCGGGCCTCCGGCGGAATGCCGGAACCGGTGTCCTTCACCCAGAAGCGGACAAAACCTGTTTCCGCCGCCGCCCCCACCTGGACACCGCCCTCCTGGGGGGTGAATTTGATGGCATTTTCCATCAGGTTGATCAAGACGCGGCGCACCATGTCCAAGTCGGCAAAGATGGGCGGCAATCCGGGTGGAAGGACAACCTTCAACTTGATCTGGCGGCCCTCCAAAAACGGCAGCACCGCATCCACAGCCTCATGGATCAGGTCATCCGGTCTGACGGCCTGATGATTGGCAATCGACTGTCCGGATTCCAGTTTATTGATATCCAACAGGGAGTTAATCAACCGCTGCATGCGTTCAGTGGAACGCACGGCAATCTGCATCACCGCCGCCGCCGAGGCGTCCCCCTGGACCGGGGTCAGGGAGGTCAGAATATCCAGGCTGGAGACAATGTTGGACAGCGGTGAGCGCAGGTCATGATAAATCATTGCCGCCAGATCTTCGCGCAATGAGTCCAGCTGTTTCCGCTCGGTGATGTCTCGGACAATCCACTGCAGCGAATCGTCCCCGCTGTAATTGATCGACCGGACATGCACCTGCACCGGACAGTCCCGGCGTCCCATGCGGTGCAGGGTGGATTCATAGGTCACCATTTCGCCGCTCCGCAGGGTACTGTATTGGGGGCCCACGGCCTCCCAGATGACATGATGCAGGGTGCTGATATTGGCACCAACCAGTTCCCCGGCGGCGGCGCCAATATCATCGGCCGCCCGGCGGTTTGCCTGTAGGATCCGGCCGTTCCAATCCGTGATGATCAAGGGATCAATGCTGTCCTCAAACAATTCCCGATACAGCTGGTTGACCGTCTGAAGCGATTGATAAAGCTGGGCGTTGCGGATGGTAATCCCTGCCAGGTCGCCAATCGCCTGCAGCAGGGCCAGGTGTTCCTCTGTGAACGTACCCGGCTCCGGATGCACCATGGTCATGACGCCTACAATTTCGTCCTGGGCCAGCAGCGGCACACAGATGGCGGCCTTGGGTCCGGACCCTTCAGCTTCATCGTCCGGCCGCCGCAGCCAGCGTTCGTCTTCACGGGAATTGATCACCAGGGCCGCCTGCTGCTGGCGCAGCACCCATCCCGCCAGGCCATGTGAGACAATGCCCTGCAGTTGTTCCAGGGTGTGCGGGACAAATCGTTCCTCAACGATGATGGCCGCCTCAACCGGCTGCAAGTGTTCATCCAGTGCAACCAGACTGCCGCGCTCGGCCCCCACATTGCGCGCCGAGAGCAGCAGAACCCGGTTCAGGACGGTGTTTAAATCCAAAGAAGCCGCCAATTCACGGCTGATGCTGAGTAATAATTCCAGAGACGCACGCGTCCGATCCGGGTACATGGCAGACCTCCCTATTATTCTACCTTAAATGATGGACAGCATTGATATGGATTATATTACTGTTTTTTAGGCGATTTGTAACCCATCCCCGGCGGGCGGGAGTTTATCCTCCCCGGACCCGGGTGGCGGCACAGCGATCGCAGTCGGGCAAATCGCACAGCAGGGCCAGGGGATTTTCATGCAATAAACGGACAATGATCTCGATCATGGGCTGCAGCGGCAGGGCCTGTACCCGGGTGTCGCCCAGAGCCACCGTATGGGTGATTTCCATCAGTTCGGGGGCCGCCTTCTCAAAACCCAGTGAGCACCCTGGAAATCCCGGACACTCCCGCACACCCTGGAGGGTCAGAGCCCAGCGGACAAACTGTCGCCGCCCCGCCTGGCGCTCGGCCTCATGGATGCTGGTGTTGACGGTGTGATTGACACCCAACAGCAACACCCAACCATCCAGCTCAGCCAGGGCCCGGATGGGAGCCAGCGGCTCCTCCAATGTCTGGGCTTTCAGCAATTCAGGCACGCCAATGCCACTAAAGGATAGGATCGGGTGATTTGAACGCTGGGCCGCCGTGCGCAGCCGCAACGCTTCGGGCAGTGAGCCCATCAGCTTGTCAGCAGGCATGTCCGGATGATAAAACTCCGCCATGCGGTTCACGTCACGACCGCTGCCATAGTCCAGGCCGTTGTCTGCGGGACCGGCTTCGGGAATCAGCATGGTCTTGTAGGTGAAGGTGGGGGCCATGATCAACGGAAAAGCCGTCACCAGGGCACCCAGCAGTGTCTCAGCGCCGCCGTGGACTGATCCGAATGCCGACAACGAAGCATGCACGATCACCGGTGTCCGCCGGTCCAAACCCAAACGCCGAAAGCCACTGACCAGTTCCCGAAAGGTAATCATGCGCACCACTCCACTTCTACCACAGGTTATGCTTTATTATATGCGATTTGCGTCAGAAACAGAATCCGCTGGGCGGTTCAACCCACCTGGCCTGGCGCTGATTGGGACATCACACCCACCGCCAAAAGAGCCCTGACCCCGGACAAGCGCCGGATCGACTGTCCGCCCGCCAGCTGATCCCCAGTCAACGACCACCTGCTGAAGCGGAGTGGTTTCCGCCGCGAAGGATTATGAAAGGATGGGCTCAAACCGGCCAATCATCCGAATAAAAGAA
>DAOQTN010000265.1:0-2438 GCA_035340555.1 Anaerolineaceae bacterium
GCCAGGTTGGTGACGGTGGCAGGGCTGATGGTGACGCCGGGCCAGGTGTTGCCGGTGGCGGTCAGGTCAAAGCTGTCTACGGCATTGCCGGTGTTGGTGAGGGTGAGGGTATAGGCGGCCGACTGACCGGGCAGGGCCGCTTCGGCAGCATCGGCCGTGGTCAGGTCCACCCCGCGGGTGGCTTCGGCGGCGGTGGTGGTCAGCGTGGAACGATCGGTATGGCGGGTATCGGACCGCATTTGTGTCAGGATGACCGCTTCGTCAAAATCGCCCAGTGCGGCGCCCGCCGGAACGGTCACGGTGACAGTGACGGTCTTGCTGTTGCCGGGGTACATCCCCACCAGTGCCGGGGCAACGGTGGTTACCCAGTCGCTGGACTCGATCAGCACATCAAAGGTGCGCCAGCCATCTGAGTTGTTGGTAATGGTCAGCGTATAGGTGGCAGTGGCGCCCGGCAGGGCGCTGCCGGCGGCAGTATCGGGCGTCATGGTCACCTGGCTGAGGAAGGTGAGCGCCTGGGCCGTGCTGGCATAGGCGGGGTCAGACGGGGTGGCGGTGATGTCGGCCGTATCGGTGGCGCCGCCAGGGGCGCCTGCCGGAACTACCACTGAGACGGTAATTTCAGCTTCTTCACCGGCGCCCAGGATTACCGAGGCCGGATCAATGGTCGTGGTCCAGGTCGGGGTATTGCTGACCGACAGGGCGAAGGTGTCGCTGGCCAGACCGGCATTGGTCAGGGTGAAGGTATGCACAGCCGTGCCGCCGGGGTTGGCAGTGGCCTCTGATTGGGCCGGGCTGAGCAGGGCATAGCCGGTACTGGGCGAGCTGATGTTGAAGAACACTGCCGTGGGCACGCCCCAGTTGCCAGATAAATCTTGCCCTTCGATGAACAGGGTGTGGCGGCCCGGGGTCAGGCCGGTAGTATCCACGGCGGCGGTCACATTTTCGGTCTTGGCGTTAAAGCTGCCATCGGCCGCGGCCATGGCATAGGTGGTGGCGCCGGTAATCCAGGAGGGGGTATCGATGCTGTAGCGCGCCGCCTGGATGTTCTGGGTGGGCTCGGTGCCGTCATCGTCATAGTAGCGCGTATCGGTGACGCTCCCGGTCAGGGTAATGATGGCACCGGGCAGCACGTTGGCCGGGCTGACAGCGGCGGCCGTCACATCGGGCCCGGCAGGGGTCATGTAGGGCCGGCGGGCGGTTTTGAAGGCCCACAGCAGGGCGTCACGGTTATCGGGCCAGATGGTGGATTCATAACCACTGCAGGGTTCAAAGAAATCATTACCCATTTCAAACGTGTAGGCGGGCACGCCCAGGATGCCGTAGGCCCAGTCGTCGTGCGAGCCAGTGGTGGCATAGAGTTCGACTGACTGCTGCGGGCTGTAGTTGTTGAAGTAGGCCAGCTTGCGGCCCAGGGTTTGCAGCCCGGTATCGTTCGGGGCAGCCGTGCCCGTCCAGCCCCAGGGCCAGAGGACCAGCCCGGAGTAGCTGTGCAGGGTGATGAACAGACCCTGGTAATCGGCCGGGGTGGCGTCGGTATCGGCGGGGCCGCGGCGGTCTTCAAGAATGCCAGCGACATAGGTCTGAATGGCCTGGGTCTCCGGTTCGGAATTGGCAAACGGACCCTGATACGTTTCCTCACAGGGGTTGGTGCCTGCATCGCCCCATTTGAAGCTGGCGTTGCGGTTCAGGTCGGTACCGTAATCGGGGAATGAGGTACAACCATTGGTGTTGTTGGTGTTCTTGCGCCACAATTCGCCCTGTTCAGCAAATTTACGCCCATCGGGGTTGGTCATGGCTACAATATGAATTTCGCCGTAATCCAGCAGCCAGGTGATGTCGGGATCGGTGCCGTAACTGCTCAGCAGATATTCGGCCAGGCGGGTGGCGGTTTCGGTGGTCACATATTCGCGGGCGTGGGCTTCGGCCATCAGGAAGAAGCGGAACTTGCCGCCGGCGGGGGTGAAGTCTTCATTCGTCAGGCGCAGCAGTAAAATATCGTAGCCAGACGGGCCGCCGCCTGTTTGCTTATCCCAACTGTTGCCAATATCGTTCACCAGCACCAGGTTGGGGTAGGTGGTGTTGAGGGAGGTGAGGGTGGCCTGGGTTTCTTCCACCGTGCGGTAGCAGGCAAAGCCAGGAATGCCGTTCACCTGATCTTCCGGGACCACGCGCGGGGCGGTGATGCGAGCGGTGTATTCAGCGTCCACTTCCACGGTGTAACCGGCGGCGGTCAGGTCGGCCTGGCGCAGGGGCGAGGCCCAGGTGACCAGGTAGCCGGCAGCGTGGTTCACTTCCCAGATGTCGGTGGTGCGGGCCAGCTCATCGAGGGCGGCCTTATCGGGAAAATAGACGCGCACCACGGCGCCTTCGCCCGGGCCGGGGGCGGCGGCAGTGGCGGCCTGCGGGTTGGGCAGCAGGGCGCTCAACAGCAGGGT
>DAOQTN010000265.1:2538-4650 GCA_035340555.1 Anaerolineaceae bacterium
GGATTTGGGTTACAGTCAAAACCCGGTGCCCAAAACCCAATACCCATCTCCCAATACCCGCTACTGCAACGCCGTAATTTCATCGGCGCCGAAGATGACCACTTCCTGCCCGGTCAGCTTGTCTTGCACTTTGCGCAGGATCAGATCAAGGTGGAGGGGGTGGGCCACAAAGTCCAGGTCATCGGCGGGGACGGTGAGCACCGGGCAGAGCGTGAAGCCGCCAATCCATTCCTCGTACAGGCGGTTGAGGCGCGCCAGATAATCATCGGCGATGGTGCGCTCGTAATCCCGGGCGCGCAGGGCAATGCGGGATTGCAGCGTCTGGACCGAGGCGCGCAGGTAGATGACCAGATCGGGCGGGGGCAGCGTCTCGGCCAGCGACTGGTAGAGCGCGGCGTAGGTCTCCCAGTCACGCGCGTCCAGGGCGCCCTGCAGGTGCAGGTTGCGGGCAAAGACCTCGGCATCCTCGTAGATGCTGCGATCTTGAATGACCGAGCCCGGCACACGGTTGAGCGCCTGGTGGATGCGCAGGCGGTGGGTGAGGAAGAAGACCTGGGAATGAAAGCCCCAGGCGCGCATATCGCGGTAGAAGTCGGGCAGGTAGGGGTTTTCGGTCACGGGCTCGTAAAATGGCTCCCAGCCCAGGCGGCCGCAGAGCAGCTCCACCAGGGTGGATTTGCCCACGCCGATATTTCCGGCCACAGCAATAAATTTTTTCATCGGGCCTACCTCAAGACCAGCGGCAGGTGAAGGGTCCAGAGCGGCTGGACTCCGGTGGTCAGCTCGCTGTTATCGCCGCCGGTGGGGTTGGCGGACGGCATGGCAATCAACGAGATCGGATCGGTGGCGCCAGCCGGCGCGCCCGCGGGGATCTGCACAGTGACGGTGACGGACGTGCTGGCATCGGGCGCCAGGCTGACGGAGGCGGGCAAAATTTCGGTCGTCCAGGTCGGGGCACTCGCCAGGGACAGGTTGAAGGTATCGGTGGTCTCACCGATATTGGTAAGTGTCAGGGTGTGGGTGACGGTTTCGCCGGGCAGACCGAAGGCGGTGGCGGTTTCGGGGGTCAATTCGGCCATGGCATAGACTGGCGGGTTGAGGTAGAAGAACACAGCGCTGGTCACGCCCCAGTTACCGGCCACATCCTGGCTTTCAATGAACAGCGTATGCCGTCCAGGCGCCAGGTCGGTGGTATCTATGGTGGCGGTCAGGTTCTCAGTCTTGGCGTTGAAGGTGCCGTCGGCCGCGGCCATGGGATAGGTGACGGCATCCGCCGCCCAGGCGGGCTCGTCAATGCTGTAGTGCGCCGCCTGGATGTTCTGGGTGGGCTCGGTGCCGTTGGAGTTATTGAAGCGGGTATCGTTGGCGGTGGCGGTCAGGGTGACAGGCGTGCCCACCGTGGCAGAGGCCGGGCTGGCCGCCAGGGTGATGGTATCGGGTCCAGCGGCGTTCTGGTAGGGCCGCCGGGCCAGGCGGAAGGACCACAGCAGGGCATTGCGGTTCTGGGGCCACATAGTGCTATCATAAAAGGGGCAGGCTTGGAAAAAGCCATTATTGCCCATTTCGTAGGTAAAGCCGGGTACGCCCAGGGTGCCGTAGGCCCAGTCATCAGTACAGCCAGAGGCTGGATATAAATCACTGGATTTTTCCGGGGTGTAGCTGTTAAAGTAAGCCATCTTGCGGGCCAGGGTTTGCAGATCCGTATGGTTGGGGGCATTTGAAGATGCCCAACCGTAGGGGAACAGTACCAGGTTGGAATAGCTGTGCAGAGTGATGAACAGGCCCTGGTAATCGTCCGGAGCAGGGTCGTTGTCATTGTTCTCATCCCGCTCATCAGCAAAAATGCTTTCGACATAGTTCTGCAGGGTCTGAACTTCTGGCTCAGAGCCAGCAAACGGGCCCTGAAAAGTCAAGTCACAGGGGTCCTCGCTGTCATCTCCCCATTTATAGTCTGCATTGCGGTTCAGGTCTGTACCATATTGGCTCCAGCCGGTCGGCGGAACGTCGCAAATGCCACCATCGTCGTTATCCGTATTTTTACGGTATGAGTAGCCTTCCTCGGCAAACTTGCGGCCGTCCGGGTTGGTCATGGGCACCAGGTGCAGCTCGCCG
>DAOQTN010000266.1:0-4646 GCA_035340555.1 Anaerolineaceae bacterium
CTCGGCTGGTCATGGGCGCCTGGCTGACTTTCACCCCTTATTATTGAGATGATACCCTTGCTTAATGAAAACGCTGGAAACAATCTGATTGACATCCCTCATTTGGGTCTGCTCCGATATATTGAACCCAAAAGAATCATCTCTTGGTTCAAGGAACGCTGGGGGACGGAACCCAAGGGGGTCATCCTGCCAGTTGCCCACCCTGACGGCCTGCTCTTCAAGGTGGCTGGTTTGGATGAACCGATTTCGCCCTACGCCCAGGTCTCAGACAGCCTCCGAGACTTCAAGGATGTTGTCCGGGCCTTTGCCAGCCAGGGACTAGACATCTACCTCCTGCTCAACCCGACGCTGGAATTTGTACGCGCTGCGCCGCTGCACATTGTGGACATCATTGGAGACGGTTCGCACGCCTTGTGCATTGGCAATGCCATGAGCCGCGCCATCGCAGCTGCAATCCTTGGCACCGGTGTGGATATTACCCTGGATACCATCCGAAATGATGGCGGGAAGGAACCCCTGCCCGGCAAGTTGGCCGGGGTTGTCTTGGATGTGGTCAATCTCTTCCCCATGGGGGCCAAAAATGAGCGGCTGGAACTCACCTGCTTCTGCCCCAGTTGTGAAGCCTGGTTTGACAACCATCCCGCAGGAAAGGGGCTGCTCAGGAACTTCCGAACATTCCCCAATCCCTGGAATCTGCTGCTCAAGGATGCTGGTACGGGCATCAGCTTCATTGATACTGTGCGAATGGGCAGCCGGAAGGAAGACATTGTTGGCCTAAGCCGTCAGAAGGGCTTCGATGAAATCTTCGGGCGGGACATTGATCGGGCGCTCCTGATCGAACAGGCAGGCTACCTCCTTGAATATATCAAGGTGCGTCACGATCAGGTGGTGGAATGCGTGCGCGATATTTTTTCTGAAGCCCTGCAGGATTATGATCATATCAGCCGAATTCTCCTGGTGGAAGGAAGTTATTATGGGTGGACTTCAGGGCTGCAGTTGGAAATGCTGGATAAACTTCACACGGATGCCCCAAAAGCGATCCATGTTCCTTATGATGAAATCTGGTTTGATCCATCAGCCACCGACATGGCCTTGAAAAACGTTCCATTCCGTTCCTATATGTGGAACCGGGCCCGGTACTTCATTGATAAATTTCTCCGGGCTTTGGACAGCGTTTCCGACCCGGTGAAACGGGCAACCACAGGCATCGCCCGCCTGCCGAAGGCTGCAGCGAAAAACCTGCTGCGGCAGCGGTTGCATCAATGCGTCGGAACGGCCATGACCGGCTCCAGCACGCTCATCTCCCTGCCGTCTCTAGAATCAGGCGAACAATCCAAAAGTCAACGGATTGGCTTTGTTGGTGTAGGCCTGAACAAGGAAATTGGAGACCGGTTTATTGAAGGGATCATGATCCCCGATGGTCTGGCCGAAGAACAAACCGGACCCAACAGCTTTAATGAATTCAAGAGTTCCGGAAGCTAGCCCCCGTGTTCAGCCGCCAGGTCCCATCCCCGCGCGAGGCCAACCGTCAGGCTACCAACCAAAGGGTAAAATAATCGTTCTCGTGAGGGCTTGAGGATCCCAAAAGAACCACTGATCAGCGCCGCATACCAGATCTGGTATGCGGCGACTGTCATATCCATCCACAACCCACAATAGTGGGAAGGGCTTGCCGATTACACTCTGGAAAGGCTTGCTTGAATTGTCGAAGTACTCATTTGAGCCCTGGGGATCATAATGCAGCGCGGCCAACAGATGAGCGGATGTTGATCTGCGGCCCTCACATATCCGGCAGTTGCCAGTCAATGGCAGACAGCCCAGCAGATTGCAGGGCCGCGTTGGCTTTCGAAAAGTGCCGACAACCGAAGAATCCCCGGGCTGCGGAAAGCGGTGATGGGTGCGGGGATTTCAAAACCACATGCCGGTTTGGATCGATCCATTCAGCCTTCCGCTGGGCATAGCTGCCCCATAGAAGAAAGACAACCCGCCCGGTGCGGTTGTTGATCGCCCGCAGGACCGCATCGGTGAAGTTTTCCCAACCTTTTCCTTGATGTGAGTTAGCCTGGTGGGCGCGCACGGTCAGCACGGCGTTCAATAACAAGACTCCCTGTTCAGCCCAAGGGATCAGACATCCATGATTGGGAATGCGAAATTGAACGTCGGTTTGCAGTTCCTTATAAATGTTGATCAACGATGGGGGCGGGGGAACACCTAGTCGGACCGAGAAGGCCAGGCCATGGGCCTGGTTCTCATCATGATAGGGGTCCTGCCCGATAATGACGACCCGAACCTGTTCGAGTGGAGTGTAGCGCAGGGCGTTGAAGACATCCTCGCCAGGGGGATAAATTTTATACTTACGGCGTTCCTCGCCGACAAAGCGGTAGAGTTGCTGGTAGTAGGGTTGTGTGGTCTCACCGACCAAGGCGGGAAGCCAGCTTTCGGGAATGGGCATGGGAGGCTCCTGGTATTAACCGCAGCAACAGGTCAGGTTGCGGCAATTTGAGAATTTTTCCTGAGGTGATCTTATTTTACATGCAAATGAGACTACAATTGATCCATGAAAATAAAACTCTTGCTTGTGCCGATTTTCCTTGCCATCATGGCGTGTGGATTGCTGCCACAAACCACACCGGATTTGGCTGGGCACGTCAACGCAACATTGACTGCAATTGCCCAGATCAGTCCGGTGGTAACAGTCACCGCAGCGCCGGTTCAGCCAACTGTGACGCCCACTGCAGCACCGGCAGCCACCATCCCAACACTTTCATTGGAACAGCTTCGCCATGGGGCCTATACCTCTGCAGATTGGGGGCAGTTCCAATTGACAGATGGGATATATTATCGCACACCTCCAACAACCCTGGAATCGCCCGAAGCTTACACCACTCGGATGCTGGACTTGGTGCTGTATGGGGATCTTAACGGGGATGAAATCGAGGACGCGATTGTCTTCCTGGCCACACAAAACGGGGGCACCGGGCATTTCGTGGAGATGGCAGCTGTTTTAAATCAAAACGGAGAAACCAGCAACGTTGCCATGCTGTTTCTGGGCGATCGGGTTGTGGTTGAAGCCGGGAATATACAAGGTGGCGTGATTACGCTCAACCTGCGCGTGCATGGACCCAACGATGGTCTCTGCTGCCCCAGTCAAAGCGCAATCCGCACCTATCGTCTGGATAATCAACAATTCGTGCAACTGCCGTGACCAGGCAGCGAACTGCTGTCGGAACCTTTTGAATAACCGGGAGATCAAAATGCCAATTGCAGATATCCTGATCCGGGATGAACACACGGATGATGTCGAGATCATCACGGCGATCACGGCAGCCGCTTTTGAAACGCTGGCGATCAGCGATCACACCGAGCAATTTATTGTCAAGGCACTGCGGGCAGCCGGGGCTTTGACGATATCGCTGGTTGCCGAGGTGGCTGGGACCGGGGCGGGGCACATTGCGTTTTCGCCGATCGTCATTTCAGATGGCACGCCAGACTGGTATGGGTTAGGCCCGGTCTCCGTGTTGCCACAGTATCAACGAATGGGGGTTGGCAAAGCATTGATTTGGGAAGGTCTGTCCCGCTTGAAAAGCTTGGGAGCCAAAGGCTGCTGCCTGGTGGGGCACCCGGAGTATTATGGGCGGTTTGGTTTTGAAAATGTCACCGGATTGAGTCTTGAAGGTGTGCCGCCAGAAGCCTTTTTTGCTCTGGCGTTTGACGGGCGTCTGCCGCAAGGTCGCGTGACATTCCATGAGGGATTTGGTGCGAAGCACTAACCTGGAGGCGTGCTCTTTTCAACCTGGCAAGACAGACATCAGGCTAAAACCTATTGCTAAACTTAGGGGGATTGGCCATTGCGATAAATGCTGATTGCCATTGCAATAAATTATATATTTATGATATTATTAGTCTAAATTAGTCGATCCTCAGGAGCAGACCAGATGAACGTCCAATCAAAAGTGTTTGTTGTAACCGGCGGCGGCAACGGTATCGGCCGGGAATTGGTCCTGTTATTATTACGCAAGGGAGCCCGGGTGGCGGCGGTGGATATCAACGAAAACGCCCTACTGGAAACAGCGGGATTGGCCGGCAGCCACAAGGACCGGCTGTCCACCCACGTGATGAACATAACAGACCGAACCGCAGTGGAGGCTTTGCCGGTGGCAGTCCTCGCCGCACACCCCGTTGTTGACGGGCTCATCAACTGTGCGGGGATCATCCAGAGATTTGTCAAATTCCAAGCTTTGGAATATGCTGAAATTGATCGTGTGATTGACGTCAACCTGTACGGCACCCTTTATATGACCAAGGTGTTTCTGCCCCACCTGATGGACCGGCCCGAGGCGAATATCACCAATGTATCCAGCATGGGCGGGTTCCTGCCGGTGCCCGGGCAGCTGATCTACGGCGCATCAAAAGCAGCCGTCAAGCTATTCACAGAGGGCTTGCATTCGGAAATGGCGGGGACGAATATCCATGTGACCATTGTTTTCCCGGGAGCCATCGCCACCAATATTGCCCAAAATTCGGGGGCTCATGTTCAGACGGGTGGCAATCGACCACAAAAGACCATGAAGACCACCCCAGCAGACGCTGCGGCGGCGGTAATTGTCCAGGGCATCGAGCGGAACAGCTACCGGGTTTTGGCCGGC
>DAOQTN010000267.1:0-4639 GCA_035340555.1 Anaerolineaceae bacterium
CTGCTAATTGCGATTGGAACCCGTGCCGTCTGCCAGTCGGATTGTTCACGAACGGGATACCCCAATGTAAAACACGTCATCAATATTAACGCCGATCTGGATGATGCCACCCACTACACCGGGAGCTTGGCATTGGTGGGGGAGGTGGGAAGAACGCTTGAGCAGTTAAACCGTGTTCTTGGAACGGAAATACCCGATAGATCCGATTGGCTGACAGCCTGCGCTGAAAAGAAGACAGCCTGGCAAATATTTAAGCAGCAGCGTGTATTGAACCCAATTCTGCAGGACGATTATTGGGGCAAGACGGTTCTAACTCAGCCTGCGGCGATTAAGATTGCCACAGATTGGGCTAAAAAGGAGGGCGTGGTCTGCTTCTTCGATGCTGGAGATGTCCAAGCTAATGGATTCCAAATTGTCGAAGATGAACGACCGGGCCAGACCTTCACCGAAACGGGGGCTTCCTACATGGGCTTCGCGACATCGGCGTTGTTGGCCACAGGCGTTGCATCCAAACCCTTCTACGCCCTGGCGCTTACTGGGGATGGATCATTCACGATGAACCCTCAGATTCTGATTGACGGGGTGGAACATAAGGCCCGTGGTTGCATCCTGCTGCTGGATAACGGCCGGATGGGTGCCATCACCGGGCTGCAGGAGGACCAATACGATCAGGGCTTTGCCACCTGGAATACGATGCATGTAGATTATGTCGCCTGGGCGCGCGCTGTTCCAGGGGTGTTGGCCCTGGAGGGTGGGAACACCCCCGATTTACTGCAGGCTGCGCTGGAGCAAGCCAGGAAGTATGATGGACTTTCGCTCATTCATCTTCCGGTTTATTTCGGAAAAAATCCTATGGGGGGGATGGGTGTGTATGGACGCTGGAATGTAGGAAATTGGTGTGAGAATGTTCAATCTTTGCGACACAAGACCGGTTTGTGACACTGAGTGAAATCTAACAAGCGCAGTTAAACCAGTGAGATCTAACAAGTGAAATCAAACTGAAGTGATCAAGCTATTGACTGGCTGCAATTCGAGAATATTGAGGTTTTTATGAAAACGATGACACCCGAAAAAATAGCTGAATTGGAAGAAATTGCCCGCCAATTGCGGGTGGACAGTCTGACCCTCATCCACCAGCGCGGAGCAGGGCATCCGGGCGGAGCGCTCTCGGCGGCGGAGATCATGGCGGCCCTGTATTTCCATGTTCTACGGATTGACCCGACAAACCCAGCGTGGGAACAGCGCGACCGGTTTATTCTGAGTAAAGGCCACGCTTCGGCCGTTCTCTATTCAGCCCTGACCCGACGAGGGTTCTTTCCATTCTCTGAACTTGATCATTGGGGAGAGCTGGATTGCCCGCACCAGGGACACCCCGACCGGCTTAAGACCCCCGGTGTGGAGATGACCAGTGGAATTCTTGGTCACGGTGTGGCCCTGGGTGCCGGGCTTGCACTGGCAGCCCGATTGAATAAGTTGACTTATCAAACCTACGTCATGCTTGGCGACGGTGAATGCCAGGCAGGTATTGTCTGGGAAGGAGCCGTAACCTCTGCCAAGTATCGCCTTGCCAACCTGACCGTCATTGTGGACAACAACGACGTCCAGCTTGATGGATTTGTTCATGACGTGATGCCCATGGAGCCCCTGGCCGGGAAATGGTCGGCTTGTGGCTGGCATGTTATTGAAGTGAATGGGCATTTGGTCCGGCAGATCGTGGAGGCCTTGGAACTGGCGCAAGAGATGCATGATGGGCCAACCGTCATCCTGGCGCATACCACGAAAGGAAAAGGTGTCTCGTTTATGGAAAACCAGTCCTACTGGCACGGTAACGTTCCAAATAAAGAACAACTTTTACAGGCTCTGGCAGAACTTGGGGAGGTGGCCAATGGCTGATATCTCGATGCGCGAAGCGTATGGTCGGGCGCTGGCTGAACTTGGTGCGGTCAACTCACGGGTGGTAGCCCTGGATGTGGATACTTCCATGTCGACGCTCTCGCATTATTTTGCGCAGCGTTTTCCGGAGCGGTTTTTCAATATTGGCATTGCCGAACCCGGTATGGTGGATGTGGCTGCCGGGCTGGCTTTGTGCGGCCAGGTGCCATTTATCAACGGTTTTGCTGCACTTCTGGCACTCCGGGCGTTGGAACAGATTCGCACCTGCGTCTGTTATGCCCGAACCAATGTGAAGATCGCCGCCAGTTATGCCGGTGTTTCAGATTTTAAAGACGGTGCCACTCATTATGCGATCACTGATCTTGCCAATTTGCGTGCCTTGCCTGGCATGACCGTGATTGTCCCGGCCGATGCTGCCGAGGCTGCGGCCTGGGTGCCTCTGGTAGCCGATTATGACGGTCCCGTCTACTTACGCCTCAGCCGGGCAGGTGCGCTGCCAATTCACCCGGCTGGCAGCTTCCTCCAGGTTGGTAAGGGACGCATCCTGCGTACGGGCAGCGATCTGACGCTGGTGGCCACGGGCGCAATGGTCGGGCGGTGTGTCCTCGCCGCGGAGCAATTGTCCGCGCAGGGGATCCAGGCCCGTCTGGTGGAAATTCATACGCTTAAGCCACTGGACAGTGAGCTGTTGTTGGAGGCTGCCGAAGAAACCGGTGCCCTGGTTACAGCTGAGGAGCACAATATTATTGGCGGGTTGGGCAGTGCTGTGGCTGAAGTTCTCGCTGAAGGCTGCCCGGTTCCGCTGGAGCGAATAGGTATCCGCGATCGTTTTTGCCCGACTGGGCGGGACCTGGATACGTTGATGGATACGTGTGGGCTCTCTGTGGATGCAGTGGTTTCCGCTGCAAAACGGGTATTGGAAAGAAAATAAAAATGGGTGCCGTTGGAAAGTACGGTTGTGATTTGAACAACAAGGAGGTTGCATGAAGATCGCTGTTATCAACGAGATCAGTGCCGCGGATAGGAACGCTGATATTCTAAAGGCACTCAATGGTCGCGGCCATGACGTCCTGAATCTGGGCAATACCAGCGCCAGCGACACGCCCGGCCTGCTTTACATCCACACCGGACTGATGTCAGCCCTCCTGTTGGACCTCAAGTTGGTTGACTTTGTCATTGGCGGATGCGGTACCGGACAGGGTTATCTGAATGCTGTGATGCAGTATCCGGGCGTGATTTGTGGTCACCTGCTCAGCCCATTGGATGCCTTTCTCTTTGCCCGGATTAATGCCGGTAATTGTGTTTCACTGGCTTTAAACCAGGGCTATGGCTGGGCTGGAGACGTGAACCTGGGGCTGATATTCGAAGCCCTGTTCACGCCAGAAACTGGCAGCGGTTATCCGCCCCACCGTGCTGAACCTCAGCGTCAAGGTCGTGAGCTGTTAGCCCAGGTTTCACAGGCAGCGCATCGCCCAATGGGAGATATTTTACACTCCTTACCGCCGGAGATTGTCAAGACCGCCCTCACTTTCCCGGCTTACCGGGCAGTCTTGGAACAGGCTGCCCCGGCAGATAATAGCATTCGGTCTATTTTGGAGCTGATTTCATAAAATTGCCCATCAATTTGGTTAGAAGGGAATAGCAAATGTCCGAAACTACCAGCAAGTTACGTACTCGCACTAAAGTGTTTTATGGCATCGGCGATCTTGGTAATGCTTTGGTTAACTCAGCAATTCAGTTCTTCCTGATGAAGTTCTACACTGATGCAGCCCTTATCCTGCCAGCACTGGCGGGTAATGCCTTGTTGATTGGCAAGATCTGGGATGCAGTTAATGACCCGCTTTTTGGCTGGATTACCGATAAAAACAAATCACGCTTTGGGCGGCGGCGCGTTTTCATGATCTTTGGCGCCATTCCACTGGGCATTGCCATTGCCTTGCTGTGGTTCGTTCCACCGGCAGATCGGATATGGACCTTCGTGTGGATCGCCGTGACCTTCATCCTGTTTGACACCCTGTGGACGCTCACGAACGTGCCTTATTATGCATTAACCTCTGAATTAACAGATGACTACGATGAGCGCTCCAGCCTGACAACTTATCGGATGGTGATGGCCGTGCCAGCTTACCTGGTAGGCGTGGCATTGACACCTGCCATTGTTGGCCTATTTGCCCTCCAGCGCACAGGTTACGCCTTCATCGGCATCCTGTATGGCGTGATCGCTGCCGCGGCCCTGCTTATTTCCGCTGCGGGGCTGCGTGAACGTAAGAGAATGACGGTAACCCGACCTGAGGCGTCACCGATTAAATCCTTGTTCATCGCCATTAAGAACAAGCCATTCGTGTGGTTGTGCGCCACGTACTTCATCATTAATATCTCGTTTGCATTCATCAAGATCCTCATGGCTTATTACATTGAGTACCAACTTTTGATGAAAGCGGAAACATCCCTGGTTATGGGGTTGATGCTGGTATGCGTGACCATCTCTCTGCCGTTCTGGCAATGGATCAGCCGCAAAATTGATAAAGGCCCTGCCTATGGGCTGGGAATGCTGGTCGGCGGTGCTGCCGTTGTGCTCACCTTTTTCCTGCCCCATCATTCAACCGCTGTGATTTACCTGATTGCGGTCCTGGCGGGCTTCGGATTTTCGGCCCAATGGATCTTTCCCTGGGCCATGGTCGCCGATGTCGCTGATTATGACCGTCTTGAGACAGGCCAACAGCGCAGCGGAGTCTATTACGGCATC
>DAOQTN010000268.1:0-4623 GCA_035340555.1 Anaerolineaceae bacterium
GGCGCGATCGCCGCCTTGCCCGTGGTGGACACGCTCAAGCGCCTGGACGCGGACGGGCGCATCGTCGAGACGGTCAGCCGCGAGCGGCTCTGGCGGGCGCAGACGCCGCAGGGTTTCCCGCGTGAGCTTATCGTGCAGGCGCACGCCGATTTTCTGGGCAATGGAGACATCATCTGTGGTCAGGTATACGTTAAAGGCGATCAGGGGGGCACGGGCACCAATCACCGTACCGCCGGCCGGCCCCACCGCGCGTGGACCGAAATCGGGATCGCGGGCCGGGTTGATGCCCATTTCAGCCTTTAATCCTTCATACTGGCCGCGGCGAATGTTTTCAAGATTGGTGCGCTCGGGACGGGTGGCAGCTTCTTCATATAAGTATACTGGGATGTTGAGGGTATCCCCCACGCGTTTACCCAGGCGGCGGGCCATTTCAACACAATCCACCATGGTGATATCCCGGATCGGGACAAAAGGAACCACATCAGCCGCCCCCATGCGGGGATGTTCACCGGTGTGATGATCCAGGTCAATCAACTCGGCCGCGCGGGCGATGCCCTGATAGGCGGCCTCCTCAACGGCAGCCGGGGAACCGACAAATGTGACCACGGTGCGGTTGTGATCCAGATCAGAATGGCGGTCAAGGATATGAACCCCCGGGACGGCCTGAATGGCTGCCAGGATGGCTTCCACAACCTCAGGACGGCGGGCTTCAGAAAAATTGGGGATGCATTCAACAAGCGGATTGGCCATGAGTAACCTCTGGAAATGGAGATGGTACAATTATAATATAGCGACGTGGTTTTTGAGGGGTGTCGTTGGGAAAGGAGTCAAAGATGTGCGGTCGGTTCACCCTGACACTGGATGCGGATGAAATCCGCACGGCGCTGCGCCTGGGACAAATCCCAGCGGAGTGGCAGCCCCGGCGAAACATCGCCCCCACCGAAGCGGTTGCCGTGGTTGTGGATGCGGCAACGCGCGCGGTCGCCTGGATGCGCTGGGGGTTGGTCCCCTCCTGGGCAAAAGATATCAGCATTGGCAGCCGGATGTTCAACGCCCGGGCGGAGACACTGGCGGAAAAGCCCTCCTTCCGCGCCGCCCTGCAGCAGCGGCGCTGTCTGATCCTGGCCGACGGGTTTTATGAATGGCAGAAACCAGCCAGCGGCAGAGGTAAAAGCCAGCCATTTTACTTCCGTCTGCAAGACAACGGACCGTTCATGTTTGCCGGGCTTTGGGAAAGCTGGCGGCAGGGCGACGGGGAAACCCTGCGCAGCTGCACGTTAATCACCTGTGCCGCCAACGCGACCGTGGCCCCGATTCATGAGCGCATGCCGGTGATACTGCTGGGTGACGCCCCCTGGCAATGGCTGGCCGCACCAGCCCAAAGTCTGTTGGCCCCGCTGCCGGCCGAGGCATTGACGGTCGAAAAGGTGTCCGGCATGCCCACCTGAAGTCTCCGGCCAGCCCCACGTTGCCCAGCCCGGGCAATCACCACCGGCTGGGGCACCCCAAAGACCAACCCATTAAAAGTACAACCCACCAAAAGTACGACCCACCAATAGTGCGACCGACAAAAAACGGTGGATTGGGCAAATCCACCGTTTCGGTCTTGTGGCGTTGGGGGGGGGCTGCAAATAAGCGCCGGCCGGGGGCGGCTCCGGCAGGGGTGGCTCCGGCAGGATCAGCGCCGCTTGGTCTTCCGGTTATTTTTGGGGGCGTTCCCAGCAGCTTCAGAACCGATCCAGATGCCAAAAGCCGGCAGGACTTTTCGGTGCAGCAGCAGGACCAGCAGCACCAGGCCAAAGGTAATGGCAAAGATCAACAGGGAATTGGCCAGGCTGTTCATCCAGTTGGGATTGATCAACATGACTCCGGCCAGGGTCAGCATCAGCATGCCGCCAATCAGCTTGAGGATCCGGCCGTGCTTCTCCTCCAGGCGGCTGGCCTTGAGGGAATAGACGGCGGTAAAGAAGATTACCAGCTCATCCAATTGATAAATCAGCATGTAAACCAAGAGGAGCAGCACAAACAGGCCGCCCGCCACTTTTTGTGAGACCAGCAGGTTGGTCCAGAGCACCGGGAAACCTGCCGTACAGGAGAACTCCACCAGGGAGACACCGGCAGCCATGACCACCGTCGCTCCGGCCATGGCCCAGAATGAGTGGGAGGCATCCATGATTTTTCGGATATTCCGGAAAATGCCGCCCTTTTTGTCGTCAGCAATGGTCAAGGACACCCCTTCCTTGTACCAGAAATAATCCTTAATGTTGACGATTGCAAAGAAAAGCGCCAGCAGTGCCACCAGCACCTGAATCCAGCCCACAAAGCTGATCACGCTGAGGACAGTGAACAAACCGGCAATGAACAGGGCGTAGATCAGGGCGGTCACCGTCAGAAAGATGATCCCAATGATGGCCACTTTTTTCCGGGAGCCCGTATGCAGGGTGAGCGCCAGGAGCATCGAGAGCACCCACAGCGAGCAGGGATTGACCCCGTCAACCAGGGCGATCAGAATGGTGCTGATCCAGACAGACTGTTTGGACAAATCCACCTGGCCAATCAGCGGGATTTTGATTACATTCCCACCTCCATTGGCCGCTCCCTCCGGGGTGGACAGTTCCCCGGTGGCCCCAGGCATGATGCCGGCGCCGGCATCCGGGCAGCCGGTGTCCAGACAGGCAGTGATCACCGACTTGATTTCGGCTTCCACTTCATCATAATACCCCACCCAATAACGATCCTTCAAAAAAAAGGTCGGTGTGCCGCGGCCCCCATCCGGAACGCCGTAGTGGTCCCCCATCTGCATCCAAAGCGCATAATTCTCAGGCGAATTGACGACATCAAAACTGCGAATGCGCAAATTGGGATAAGTCTTGTCCAAACGGGCCAGCATTGGTCGGGACTCCTCACAGTGGCTGCAGCCTTCAGCCCAAAAGACGTATAAAACCAGATCGCCGGTATCCTCATCATTAAATTCATATCCCTGGGCCGATCCGGTACAGCCCGACAAAAGAAGCGAGACCAGGACCAATAGGATCAACAGAGCAAAAATGGCTTTATATTTCTGGGAATGACGCCTCATATGTTTTCCTTCTCCAAGTGAAGTCAGCGGGATGAGGTTGTTATTATACATCAAGATAAATCCCTTGGGCCCGCCTCCTAAAATAACTTTTTATTCTATTGGGGTTAAGATCGTGACGATCTCCGCTCCCTTATGGAAGCAGAGGTCGTCACCTGCCAGAGTTCCCAACGGTGGCAGCAACAGACCCAAGGTATGGGTCGATGGCGGCCCCCCGCTCGATGTCTGTACGGCTTCCAACAGATATGACCCCATTGAGACAATGGGGCCATAAAGGTCAGGTTGTTTCTCCGTCTGCCGGAGGCAGTGGGTTCGTCAGGTCTGTGCGGTCACCACACTGAAGCCCACCGCACCCGGGCCGATATGGGCGCCGATCACCGGGGTAATATCCATCGTCCAAATATCCTCAGTCGGCAGCAAATCAGCGGCCAGAGCCCGCAGTTGGGCCACCCGCTCATGGGCGTTGGTGTGGACAATGGCGAGCCGTTCCAGGGGGCCCAGCGCGCGCAGGATGTCCACCACCCGCTGCAATGCCCGTTCCCGGGTGCGGACTTTCTCGGTTTCCGGTTTGCCATCATGCATTTTTAAAATCGGCTTGATCTGCAGCATTGTGCCAAAATTGGCCAGGAAGCGGTTCATCCGGCCGCTGCGACGCAGATATTCCAGCGTATCCAGAGCGGCAAACACATGGGTGCGCTTGATCTGTTCATTCAAAGCGGCAAGGATCTGCTCGAGCGTATGCCCGGCAGCGGCCAGGCGGGCGGCCAGTTCCACCAGAAAGCCCGTGCCCAGGCTCAGCTGGCGCGCGTCAACCACCGTGACCCGGGTTGTGGTAACCTCCCGGGCCGCGACCTCGGCCACATTGTGAATGGCGCTCAATGAGGTTGAAATGTGAATGGACAGCACATCTGTCGCACCCTCATCCGCCAGGGCGGTGTAAACCGAATGGAATTTTTGTGCTGACGGCACCGCCGTGGTGGGCTGGGTGGGAAACACCGGCAGTTTTTGATAGAATTCCTGGCGGGTAATGTCAACACCATCCAAATATCCCTGCGTCCCGACATTAATGTAAAGCGGGATCACCGAGATATCGTATTTCTGAATGATCTCAGCGGGCAGATCGCAGGTGCTGTCTGTGACGATCCGAATGGTCATATATCCTCCTAAATAACCAGAATGATCCCCAGAACAATTTCAGTAGCGAGACTGATCCAGTTGGATTTGTCGGGAGACTTGTCAAAGAAAATCGAAAACAGCCGCACCAGGGCAATGCCCAAATAGCCGAACCCCAGCATCTGGTAGGCCACATCTCCCAGGAACAGGGGCACCAGCCCCAAGGCAATGAACAACCCGCCAAAAATGCTGCGGATTTCCGTAATGCCGCGCGCGGCCGGCGCGGTGAGGCCGGTAAAGCCATAAACTGCAGTGGGTTTGATCAGGGCCAGCAGGCCGGTGGCCACGGTGGCCAGGGCGGCAGCAATTTTCAGGATGGTCAGAAAAGTCATTGGTTACCTCCGTGGGAAAGATTTGCCGCGGGAAGATTGGGA
>DAOQTN010000269.1:0-4608 GCA_035340555.1 Anaerolineaceae bacterium
ATGCCCAGCAGCAGTTGGTGGCGGGTGAGACTTTTGATGGGATGATTTTCAACCTGATCTTGAGTGTGATCCCGGATGGGGCTGCGTGCCTGCGCCAGAACCTGCGCGCCCTCAAGCCCGGCGGGCGTGCCGTGATATTCGACAAATTCCTGCCCAACCATGCCCGGCTGACGCCGGGGCGGCGGCTGCTCAACCTGGGCAGTACCCTCTTGGGCACGGATATCACCCGCCGCTTTGGTGACCTGGCGCGTGGGTTGAAGATCCAGATCGAGCAGGATGAGCCCTCCCTGCTGCAGGGGACCTATCGGGTCATCCTGCTGACAGTACCGGCGGCGGGGAGCCGCAGCAGTGGATGACCGATTTCGGAACGCAGACCGCAATTCCCTTGACAAATCCGGGGTATATCGTAAAATTACGATATGAGCGCCCCGTTGACCTCTGACAAGATACGTCTGGCCGGCATGTTGAAAGCCCTCGGCAACCCGATCCGTTTTCAGATCGTGGAATATCTGGCTGCGCAGCAGGTTTGCATCACGAACGATATCGTGCGCACGCTGCCGCTGGCCCAATCCACGGTCAGCCAACACCTCAAAGTGCTGCGTGAAGCCGGGTTGATCCGCGGCGAAATCGACGGCCCGGCCACTTGCTACTGCCTGGACCCTGAAGGCATCCAATGGCTGAAAGACCAGATCGGCAACTGGCTGCCGGGTTGTTGTGGGATGCAGCGCCCGTCGGTTCAGGACAAGTAACCCCCAAACTGTTTTTTTACACCGAGATATCGCATATTTACGATAAAGGAGCGAGATCCATGACCACCAATCCCTCTGCCGCTTATTTTGACCGGATTGCCGGGCAATGGGACGGCCTGCGCACCGGATACTTCAGCGAAGCGGTACGGGAGGCCGCCATGGCCAAGGCCTATCTGCACCCCCGGATGATGGTTGCCGACATCGGCGCCGGCACCGGTTTCATGGCCGCGGGTCTGGCACCCCGGGTTGAAAAGGTCCATCTGCTGGATCGTTCCGCCGCCATGCTGGCGGTGGCCCGCCGGAACCTGGCCCAGTTCACCAACCTGGAGTTCCACGCCGCAGACGGTCTTGCCATCCCCCTCCCCGACGCCAGCCTGGATGCCGTGTTTGCCAACATGTACCTGCATCACTGCCCCGATCCGCAAGCCGCCA
This sequence comes from Anaerolineaceae bacterium, assembly GCA_035340555.1. Taxonomy (GTDB): domain Bacteria; phylum Chloroflexota; class Anaerolineae; order Anaerolineales; family Anaerolineaceae; genus JAGOFZ01. The sequence continues at coordinate 1,182 of DAOQTN010000269.1, forward strand.
TCCTGGAACTGGTGCGCCTCCTGCGCCCCGGCGGCCGCCTGGTGCTCACCGACCTCGACGCGCATCCCCACAAATGGATGCAGGCAGAAATGGCTGATGTCTGGCCCGGTTTTGAGCGCGACCAGATCCAGGCCTGGTATGAAGCCGCGGGATTGGTCAATGTGATCGTCGACGACACGGGTCAAAGTTGTCAGTCGACCTGCCACTGCCAGAGCCTGGACGAGAGCAAGCGCAGCGATCCGGTGGCCGATCCGGCGGCCAATCCAGTGGCCAATCCAGTGGCCGATCCAGTGGCCAATCCGGCGGCCAATCCGGCGGCCAATCCGGTGGCCGAACTGGTGAGCGCTCCGGTGGCTGTGAGCATCTTTGTTGCCGCCGGTACCAGGCGCATTGCGGCCCGGGAGACCGTCCAGCACAGCTATGCGGCCCGGGCGATGGGAGGGACCTCCTGCTGCGGCGAGACAAGTTCAAGCTGCTGCTCGGCGGGGGTGCTCTCCCTGGAAGAAATCGCTTCCGTGAATTGGGATGGGGGCTACACCCCGGCTGACAAGACCGGTGTGCCGGCAGAGGCGGCGGAATTTTCATTAGGCTGCGGCAACCCACTGGCGATGGCTGGTCTGCAGGCAGGTGAAACCGTCCTGGATATCGGCTCTGGCGGCGGGTTGGACGCCTTCATCGCCGCCCGGCGCGTCGGCCCGACCGGCCAGGTGATCGGCGTGGATATGACCCCGGCCATGCTCCAGCGGGCCCGCCGGGCGGCCCAAAAAGGCGGCTTTACCAACGTCCGGTTCCTGCACGGCTTTGCCGAACGGCTGCCGGTCCCCGACGACTCGGTGGATGTGATCATCTCCAACTGTGTGATCAACCTGACCGAGGACAAGGGCAAGGTCTTCCAGGAGGCTTTCCGGGTCCTGCGCAAGAATGGCCGGCTGGAAGTAAATGATGTGGTCTTCGGGGGGGCAGTTTTACCGGCAGTACGCTATTCCATGACCGGTTGGTCGGAATGCGTCTCCGGCGCGCTGCCCGAGGAGGAATATCTTGATCTGGTCAGACAGGCCGGTTTTCAAAAGGTGATCGTGCGGCGCAGCACCAGTTCCGGAACCTCCGACGGTGTGCCAATCTACAGTGTGCAGGTCTCGGCCGTCAAAGCTTAGTTGGCACCCACCCGGCATCGCCAATGGCGTGTGGATGAGCTGTAGCCCGGCTGCTGATGTGATTTTCTACAGCGTCCCTCCCGCCGGCCAATTACGCCAGTGCGTATTGGGTGCCTGCGTGGGCCGGTAGAGAGCGGTATCCCCGCTGGCCAGCACGGCCGCAATCTGGCGGAAGGTTTCGCTCTGGCTGGGCAGTTCGCCCCGGCTCAGATCAGGGTGATGCCATTCGTCCAGGCGCAGCACCAGCGGCAGGGGTACGGTTAATCGTTGGTACAACTCTGCATCGGTTGCCAGCAGCAGGGTGCGCTGCTCCGGGATCAGGCTGCGCAGCAATTCTGCCGCTGTGAGCGTGGGCGGCTCGGCCAGCGCAATTCCCTTGCGGGCAAGTGCGGCCGGAGATAAGTCCAGCGTGACACGGTTGTCACGAATCTGGAGATTGTGCGCGCCCTCCCGCACCTGCCAGCTTTCATCATCTTGAAATATCGGATCATCATCAGAGACCTCCCGGGTCAAATGCAGAAAATCTTCGTTGGATAACCCGGGGACACGACGCAGGCAGCTGCCAAAACAATACAGGCTGTTCACCATCCCGCCAAGGCCCCCCGCGCGCGGGTGATATCCTAGCACTTCGATGATCAAGGCCCAATTGCGCTCATCCCGATAAGCGCTTAACCGGGTATCCGCCAGGTAAACATAACCATGATCGAGCATGGGAAAGGTGAAATTATCGGCGCACCCATCCAGCTGCAGACATATCTCTTTTGCCCTCAGGACGTTTTTTTCCGGGGGGGGCAATACCGGAGATTTGGGCCTGGCGCACCTCCCGTTGAATTTTCCAATGGAAAAATTGTTTTTCAACAGCTGCCACCAGGTTGCCCGCCGGGTTTAGGTAGCCCATCTCCGGATGGAGCTGCAGCCATTCCGGGATGGTTAAATAAAAGCTCATGATGAACTCAAAGACCAGGTGCCCCGCCAGCGCTCCCACTGAGAAAGCTGCCACGATGGCGGCCAGCACGATCATCCGTTCCCAGCCGTTCCAGGGAAGGGCGATAATATTCAGCCGGGTCAATAAAGAGGAGGAGTGCCGCGCGGCATATCCCGCAGGAACGGCGATGAATGCCAATCTTCCCCAAATGACCACCAATTGCCACCGCCCTTGCCGGCGGTTTTCGACCCTGGCTCGCCTGGAAGCGTTGGGGGTTTGTTCAATCCTGCTCACTGAAAATTTCTTCCTGCCGGATATCGGGGCTGGGGCAAAGCCTGCGGCAAGGGCTGGGGCAAGGCCCGGGACTCATGATATCTCCGCAATGCGACCAAAGGTTTTGAGCAGCAGAAGTTTTTCAAGCGTGATGATTCCGGACCATTCCCGCCGGGCCATCAGCCAATCTTCGGGGTAGGCGCCGCCCCAGGTCCAGTTGGGGGTCCAGGAACCATCCGGATTCTGCGTCGATATCTCGTAGTTGAGGTTTGCCTCGACTGCATCTTTAAGTTCCGGCAGGAACGGTGATTCCGGGCTGGTCACAACCTGGAGCGGGCGCAGGCTGTATTCCGACCACTGAGCGGGGAGACAGGCGACGTTTCCGGGAATCAGTCTGTTCAACTCCCGGGTCAGCGGGGTGCGGACCTCCCCGGGCAGGGACCGGGTCTGAAACAGGCGAATGCAGCAGAGGAGATCGTGCATGCCGATCTCCTGCAGCCCGCCCAGATGGCCCAGCACCCGGCCTGCCAACAATGCCAAAACATCAGCCGGGACCAGTTCCGCGTAATCACACAAATACCCGAGGAGCTCCGCCGACGGATTGAGCGAGAACCCATTCCAGGCCGCCTCGCGGCCGGTTTGATGCCACCAGGGCGCATGGGGACTTTGTTCTGCCGCGATGGGGATGATCCGCCAATGGCCTTCCACCCGATCCAGCGTCTCCAGCAGAAATCGCACAGCCCTGGCGACCAGATCCGGCTCCGGTGGTGCCGGGGTGGCGCGGATGACCTGAAATGCCACCGAGGTGCCCAAGGCGGAGCTTTCCCGGGCCCGCAAATCGGGCTCCAGGGCCTGTCCAAAGCCCCCATCGGGATTCTGGTATTTTTTCAGGGCGGCAAAAACCGTGCCAGCCGGTCCCGCGGCAAACGCCTGTCTGAACCGGGCCACCTCAAGCGGGCGGGCATTTTTCTCAATGAATTGCTGCGCCGCCTCAAACGCAGCTGATCCCATCATTCTGGCAGTCATCGTATTTTCCCTTGATTGACTGGGTCCTTGGCGCCAGGCAGGCTTTGGT
>DAOQTN010000270.1:0-4605 GCA_035340555.1 Anaerolineaceae bacterium
AGGGGCTGGTGGCCTATTTCAAGATCGGCTGTGACCAGAATGGCAAAATCCTGGCCATGGAAAATATCTTCTATTGGGATGGCGGCGCTTATACTGAATATGGGGTGAACATCACTCGCGCTGGTGGCTACAGCTGCACCGGTCCCTACGAAGTGCCCAACATTAGAACTGACAGCTATTGTGTCTACACCAACCATCCTGTGGGCGGACCGATGCGTGGTTTTGGCATGCCCGAGATCCATGCCGGTTTGGAACAGTGCATCGATGAACTGGCCCTTGAAATCGGTCTGGATGCCGTGGAACTGCGGCGCCGCAACTGCCTGCAGGGCGGTAGCATTCTGCCGACCGGCGGCCGGATGCATCCCACCGGCCTTGGGGAATGTCTCGAACAGGCTGCGGCCGCCATTGGGTGGGGGCAGAAAGGACCCCCCAGTGCCCCCAACAAACGCCGCGGCAAGGGCCTCGCCCTGATGTGGAAAGCCCCAGCCATGCCCGGCAATGCGGGTTCCAGCGCCTGGATCGAACTGTCTGAAGACGGCATGCTGACGTTGGGCGTTGGCTGTCAGGATATCGGCCAGGGCGCATTCACGGTTGTGGCGCAGATGGCGGCGGCCGCCTTTGGCGTCCCCTATGAAAGCATTCGCCTGGCAGCCCCTGTGGACACGCGTTACAGCCCCTACGAGTGGCAGACCGTGGCCAGCCGCATCACCTGGAGCACGGGGAATGCGGTGATCCAGGCGGCGCAGGATGCCCGTCACCAGGTGCTTGAATTGGTCTCCAAAGCCTGGAATGAAAATATTGACGATTTGGATATTGTCAACGGGGTGGTCGTTTCATTCAAAACCGAGCGGGAGATCCCGGTCAAGGATTTGGCGGTGAAGGGTCTGCCCAAGCCGGACGGCCAGGGCTGGATGGGCGGGCCGATCATCGGCCGGGGCAACTTTATGCCCACTGATGTGACCGGTCTGGATCCCGAAACCGGGCAGGGCGACCACGCCGTGGTCCACTTTACCACTGGAGCCCAGGCCGTTGAGCTGGAAGTGGATCTGGACACGGGACGGATCGAAATCATTAAGGGCGTGGCTGCTTTTGATGTTGGCAAGGCCATCAACCCTGATCTGGTCAAAGCGCAAATGGAGGGCGGCTTGATCCAGGGGATCAGCTCAGCCTTGTTTGAATGCCTCATGCTCAAGGAAGGCAAGGTCCTGAACCCCAGTTTTGTTGATTATCGGATTGCCACCTCGGCGGATATTCCCCGGTCCCTCGAATCGATTGTTGTCGAAGTCCCGCAGGAGGACGGTCCCTGGGGTGCCCGCGGCGTGGGTGAACATTCCATGGTCCCCACCATTCCGGCCATTGCCAATGCCATTTACGATGCCATCGGCGTCCGCTTTGACGGCCCCCCCTTTACGGCCGAAAAAATTTATCTGGCGATGCTGGACGCCGGGATTGTGAAGGAATGAGATGATTGTCAAAACCGTCATCAAACCGGGTGAGTACCATGACTCGGTCAGCCTCATGCTGGTTGCCCGGGAGCTTGCCAGCCAACCCGGGGTGCAGGATGCCGCGGTGGTCATGGGCACGGCCGCGAATAAATCCATCCTGGATGGTTCCGGCTTGCTCACTCCCGAACTGGCTGCGGCCACCCCCAATGACCTGGTGCTGGCTGTCAGTGCGGTGGATGAACCCAGCGCCCGGCAGGCGCTCGAAAAAGCCGACGGCCTGCTGAAAAGGAAAGCCGCGCCGGAATCCGGGGTCGAGTTCAAGCCGAAAACGATCCGCCGCGCCGTCGCCGGGCGCCCGGAGGCCAATCTGGCCGTCATTTCGGTCTCGGGCCGCTTTGCTGCGGATGAGGCTTGGGAAGCTTTGCGGCATGGTCTGCATGTGCTCCTGTTCAGCGACAATGTCTCGCTGGCTGATGAGATTGCACTCAAGCGTTATGCCGTGGCCCATGGCTTGCTGCTGATGGGCCCGGGTGCCGGAACTGCCATCATCAATGGTGTGGCCCTGGGCTTTGCCAACGTACTGCCGCGCGGTCCGGTGGGGATCGTCTCCGCTGCCGGCACCGGGTTGCAGGAGGTCAGCACGCTGCTGGCCCGGCGGGGCGTGGGAATCACACAAGGCATCGGCACTGGCGGGCGCGACCTTAAAGAAGAAGTGGGCGGGCTGATGATGCTGGCTGGGCTGCAGGCCCTGCAAACCGACCCTGACACCCAGGTGATTGTTCTGGTCAGCAAGCCCCCCGCGGCTGCAGTGGCGGAGAAAATCATCGCCCAGGCGCAACAGTGCGGCAAACTGACCGTGGTCTGCTTTATGGGTGATCGCCATCTGCACCCAGCCGCCCGAACCATCCGTTTCGTTCCCACCCTGGAGGAGGCCGCCCAAGCCGCCGCCGCGCTGGTGGGGGTGAAGCCTGACCCCGGTGGGATTGTTGAACCCCAGCCGGGCGCTCAGAGCCACGGCAAGCTGCGGGGATTGTTCTCCGGCGGTACGTTATGCTATGAAGCCCAGGTCATCTGGCGGGACCTGCTGCCGGAGCCGGTGATGTCCAATGCGCCGCTGGACCGGGCTCATCTGATGGCCAATTCCCTGGCGAGCCATGGGCATTGCGCGGTCGACCTGGGTGAGGAAGAGTTTACCGTCGGGCGCCCGCATCCGATGATTGACAACGATTTGCGCATCCGCCGTCTGTACCAGGAAGCCCGCGATCCTGAGGTTGCCGTGATCATGCTGGATGTCGTTCTGGGTTACGGGGCACACCCTGACCCTGCCAGTGAACTGGCCCCGGCCATTCAAAAAGCGCAGGATATGGCGCGCCAGTCCGGGCGCAAACTGCACGTGGTCACCGCCGTCACCGGCACACCGGACGACCCGCAGGGCTTGACCACCCAGATCCAAATGCTGGAAGCTGCCGGTGCGTTGGTTTGCCCCAGCAATGCCGCAGCCGCCCGGTTGGCGGCTGGTTTGATCCTGGAAGTGACTGGATAACAGGAGGTTGATAATGAGTCTCATCCAAAAATTTATAACCATCGCCTTCTCAAAAAAGGTGGTGGATCAGATCCGGGCCGAGTCTCAATCCTGGATTATGCACTGTCAAACCTGTGGGCTGGAACGCTCCATCTGGGAGATTGGCGGCGTGCGTTACCGGGCCTCCGGCCGTCCGAACCGCAAGCATCCCTGCCCAAAGTGCGGCCGCTGGACCTGGCATATTGTTGAGCGCAGACCCGATGCAAACTAGAGGAATCAGTCATGAGCGCAGACCCGATGCAAATTAAAGGAATTCCATCATGAGCCCAGACGAACCCCGGATTAGCGATCTTTTTGGCAAGCCCCTCTCAGTTGTTAATCTGGGACTTGAAAGCATGGCCCAATCTGTGCGTGATCAGGGCATTCCGGTGGTCCAGCTTGATTGGCGCCCACCCCAAGAAGGCCTGCCGCGGCTGCGGCAGACAAACTCTGGTATCGATATCGATGCCGCCAACCAGGAGGTTGTGGCGCGGATCCAACAGGGCCAGGTTTTCCTGCGGGGGATGGGGATTGCCCGGAACGTGATCCCCGGCCTGCATGACCACCTCTTTTTGCATGCCGGCCCGCCCGTCACCTGGGAGCGAATGTGCGGCCCGCAGCGCGGCGCGGTGATGGGGGCCATGATTTACGAAGGTCTGGCGAGCGATGAGGCTGAAGCCGGCCGGCTGGCCGCCGCCGGGGCCATCGAGTTTGCTCCCTGCCATCACTATCATGCCGTGGGTCCCATGGCCGGCATCATTTCCCCCTCCATGCCGGTATTTATTCTTGAGAACAAGACTTTTGGCAATCAAGCCTACTGCACCCAAAATGAAGGCTTGGGCAAAGTGCTGCGCTACGGCGGCATGGGCCCGGAGGTGACCGCCCGCTTAAAGTGGATGGCGACGGATTTATATCCGGCGTTGGACCGCGCCCTGCAAACCCTGCCGGGCGGGATTGATATCAAGAGCCTGATCGCGCAGGCGCTGCATATGGGGGATGAGTGCCATAACCGCAATCGCGCCGCCACCTCGCTGTTCCTGCGGGCCATTGCCCCTGCCTTGGCCCGCACCAACCAGGATAACGAAACCCTGGCCCGGGTGATTGAATTCATCGACCGCAATGACCATTTCTTCCTGAATTTGAGCATGCCCACCGGCAAGGCCCTGCTGGAGCCCGCCGAAGGTGTGCCAGGCAGCACCATCGTCACGGTCATGGCTCGCAACGGCACCGATTTTGGCATCCGCCTGGCCTCCTTTCCCCAGCTCTGGTTCACCGCGCCGGCCGGAAAAGTGCAGGGGCTGTATTTTCCGCAGTTTGGCGAGCAGGACGCCAATCCCGACATCGGCGACAGCACCATTACAGAGACGGCTGGTTATGGCGGTATGGCCATGGCGGCGGCGCCGGCAATTGTTCAATTTGTCGGTGGCAGTCCGCAGCTGGCCATGCAGACCACGCTGGAAATGTATGAGATTACCTTTGGCGAGCATCAAAATCTGACCATCCCGGCGCTCAATTTCCGCGGCACCCCGCTGGGCATCGATGTTCGCCGGGTGATGGAAACCGGCATCCTGCCGCAAATCAACACCGGCATTGCCCACA
>DAOQTN010000271.1:0-4598 GCA_035340555.1 Anaerolineaceae bacterium
GCCTATACGAAATCCAAACGGCGCTGGTTGCCTTTTCGGGTGGGGTTGACAGCAGTTTTCTCGCTTTTGCGGCAGCCCGGGTCTTGGAAAACCGTATGATTGCTGCCACCATCGTGTCACCAGTTGACCCGGCGGCAGCAATTGAAGCAGCGGTCCAATTTGCCCGCCAATACAATATTCCCCATATCCAGATCGCGCACAATCCCCTCGCTGACGCTTCGTTCAAAGCCAATCCACCGGACCGGTGTTATCTCTGCAAAACGCAAATGCTGAACGTGCTGTGGCGTTATGCCCGAGACCATGATATTTCCGCCGTTCTGGAAGGCCAAAATGCTGATGACGGGCTTGATTACCGTCCCGGCAGCCGGGCGGTCAGCGAATCGGGGACCCTGAGCCCATTGGCCTTAAGCAAACTGAACAAGGTTGACATCCGCACCCTGTCCCGGGCCATGGGACTGTCCTGCTGGGATCAGCCCAGTTCTCCCTGTCTGGCGACACGGATTCCTTATGGTGAAGACATCACGGTTGAACGGCTGCAGCAGATCGCCGAGGCCGAATCCTTCCTGCGTCAAGCCGGATTCCCGATTGTCCGCGTGCGTCATCATGGCAATCTTGCCCGGATTGAAATTCCTCCGGCCCAACTGACCCAGCTGCTGAGTTGTCGGGATGCGGTTGCCATCCATTTCAAGCAAATTGGATTTCGCCATATCACCCTGGATTTGCAGGGCTATCGTCTGGGTAGTTTCAACGAAGGGTTGTTGTCATGAGTATTTTATATTGTGATTGCTTTTCCGGAATCAGCGGGGACATGTTTCTGGGCGCTCTGCTGGATGCCGGGATGCCGGCATCCCACCTGGCAGATCAGTTCAATAAATTGAACCTGCCTGAATTCGAATCCGTCAGCGTGGCGCAGGTTCATAAAGGTACCCTGGCAGCAGCCCTGCTCAACCTGGCCATCCGGCCGGAAACCGATCCCGCCGAGCCGGCGAGGCACCCCATCTCCCGCACCCACCATCATCATCATCGCCACCTGTGCGATATACAGGATTTGATTCAGACCGCCCAACTGCCCGAGCCAGTCAAAGAAATCAGCTTGAAAATTTTCCACAAACTTGCCCAGGCGGAAGCCAGGGTTCATGGAACCAGTGTGGAAGCGGTCCATTTTCATGAGGTTGGCGCGGTTGATTCCATCCTGGATATTGTCGGGGCCGCTGTGGGGCTCCATTATTTTCAGATCACCGCAGTTTATGCCTCCGCTCTGCCGCTGGGAACCGGACAGGTCAACACCGAACATGGCTGCCTGCCCCTGCCGGCCCCGGCAACCCTGGAACTGCTGCGGCTGGCCCAGGCTCCGTTGACTCCATCCCCGGCGAAGCTCGAATTGGTGACCCCCACCGGCGCCGCCATCCTGGCGGCGCTGGCGACTTTTGAACAGCCTGGCATACGACTGACCCGGGTGGGTATTGGGGCTGGCCGCCGCGAGCTGGCATGGCCCAATGTGTTGCGGCTCCTGATCGGCGAGGCGGACGTGCACCCCGGTAGCCATCTGGAAATTGAGACCAATATTGACGATCAAAATCCCCAAATTCTGGGGCACGTCCTGACGCGACTTTTTCAGGCCGGGGCGTTGGATGTTTACTTTACCCCAATCTACATGAAAAAGAACCGTCCGGCCACCAAACTCTCGGTCATTGCCCGTCGTGAAGACGAAGCTGCGCTCTGTGATCTGATCTTGCGGGAAACCAGCACGCTGGGGCTGCGCGTGACCCCAATCTGGCGGCACGAGGCCGGCCGGGAAATCCGCCACATCACCACGCGCTATGGCGAGATCCCGGTAAAGCTGAAAATCATCAACGGGCAGATCATTCAGGCAGCCCCGGAATACGATGCCTGTGTGCAATTGGCTGAAAAAACCGGTCTTCCCCTCACCCAAATTCTGCAGGCGGCGACCGCAGCAGGGCAAGCATTGATTTCTTGACACTCCCACCGGCTTCAACCGGGCAATCTTACTGGATTCCGCCAGGATTCCAGTCCCAATCGATTCAGCGTCCATCACATCAGCGCCGATCGCTTCAGTACCAATCCCTTCAGCGCTCGGCGCATCAGCATACCAGCGCGCCGGTCGCCAGGTCCTTTAGCTGGACATCCAGCTGAGTTCTGATCGGCCACCAGGAACGGATCAATAATTATAGCAACAACCATTATAATAGGATTAATTCCTTGCAATATCCAGAATTTCAACTATAATTTTGGTATCTTATCTTTATGGAGTGAAATACATGCCCACCAAAACTGTCAGCATCAAAGCCGTTCAGGTCGAAGGTTTCAAAATTGAAACCCGTTCCCGCGACCACATTGCACTGGTTGACCAACCTGTTGCCGGGGGGGGGACCGATTCCGGGCCGAGCCCGCTGGAATATCTATTCATTTCCCTGGCCGGCTGTATTGCCACCATTGGTCAAATCATCGCCAAGCAGCGCCATCTTCCGGTTCGCAACATCTCTGTGGATGTAGAGGGCGAATTGGACACCGATGTGTTGATGGGAAAACGCGCCGACATCCGCGCCGGCTTCTCCGATATCCGCGTCCACGTCAAGATTGATGCCGATATGACCCAAGCCGAGAAGGAGCAATTCCTGCAGGATATCGATGCGCGCTGCCCAATCTCGGATAACATTCACGGCACCACACCGTTGAATTTCGTCGTCGAATAATCCATGTCTCCATCCGCTGACGATCTGCCAAACGTGTCAAAAGCGCCGTCCGCCGAGTTACAAGTTGGCCATCGCGTTCGGGAATTACGAACCCGTCATGGTCTATCACTGCGGGCGCTGGCGGATCGCAGCGGATTAAATATCAACACCCTGAGTCTGATTGAAAACGGGAAGTCCTCGCCGTCGGTCAGCACCCTGCAACAACTGGCCCAGGCGCTGGACATTCACATCTCGTCCTTCTTTGAAACCGAGCCCACGCTCAAGAATGTGGTGTTTACCTCGCGGGAGCAACGTCCCGGTGCGGTCATTGGTGACACCCAGATGCAAAATTTGGGCAAGGATTTATCCGGCAGTGTGGTCCAGCCCTTCGTGGTCACATTAAAACCGGGGATGGGCAGCGGGGAACGGCTGATCGTCCATACCGGCCACGAATTCGTCTATTGCCTGGAAGGTACAATCCGTTACCTGATTGAGCAGGCTGAGTATATCCTGACCCCGGGTGACAGCCTGGTCTTTGAGGCGCATCTGCCGCACTGCTGGCAAAATCACGGCAGTGACACTGCTCAAATTTTACTGATCTTGCTGCCTTCTGACGAACGCGACCAACCCGCAGGTCGACACCTGTCGCTTGCTTATGAGCAAAAGGAGATGACAATGAAAATTGCTGTAATCACCGATGATGGTAAATCCATCAGCCAGCATTTTGGCCGGGCCCCCTACTACCTGGTGCTGACCATTGAGGAAGGGAAAATCACCCACCGCGAGCTGCGCAACAAGCTGGGCCATCACCAGTTCAGTGCGCAGGAACATGCCGGTGAAACCCACGCCACCCAACACGGTCTGGATGAAGCTTCCCACAACAAACATGCCGGCATGGCTGATGCCATTTCCGACTGCAAAGCCCTGATTTGCGGCGGCATGGGAACCGGCGCCTATGAAAGCATGCGCCGGCTTAATATTCAGCCCATTGTCACCGATCTGCGAGATATCGAAAAAGCCGTTCAGGCTTTTATTGATGGCACACTGCTTGACCACACAGAGATGCTTCACTAAAAAACCAAAGAACAGCAATCCTTGCTCCAATCCTCGCAAGGATTGCCCCCACCACCAACTCCCTGACGGACAACTTAATTGATTACCGAATTTCCCCCACTGGTTAATATTTTACTGCTCAGTTTGATGGCCAGTCTGGGCACGGGGATTGGCGGCCTGATTGCCACCATTCGTCGCCCTGGCAAAAGATCCTACGGCCTGTTAATGGGGATCACCGCCGGCGTGATGATCTGTTTGTCGTTCCTCGAACTGGTTAACGAAGCCTGGGCCATGGCCGGGCCGCTGACCGCGACCATCGGTTTTGGGGCCGGGGCAACTTTCATGTTCCTGCTGGATCATTTTGCGCCCCATATTCGCTTTGGCGAAAAAGAGATCCGGGGCCAAGGCGACGCCAGTGCGGTGTTGGCGCCTGAGGCCGGTGAGGAATGCTGCAGAAGACGACGTTTTGGATTGAGGCGGCATCACAGCCAGACAGTTGTGGATCAAAAACTGATCAACACCGGGCTGTTGATGGCCATCGGCATCACCCTGCACAACCTGCCTGAAGGGATCGCGGTGGGGGCCGGGTATCTGCACAATCCCAATTTTGGTCTGTTCATTGCCGTGGCGATTCTGTTGCACAATATCCCCGAAGGGATTGCAACCGCCCTGCCGCTGTGCAAAGGTGGGGTGTGTAAAGCCGATGCGCTGCGGGTGGCTTTCCTGTCCGGTCTGGCAGAACCGGTTGGCGCCCTGCTGGCCAGCCTGGTGCTGGTTTCTTTCAAGGGCTTTGTCCCGGGCGCCCTGGCGTTTGCAGGTGGGGTGATGGTGTTTATCACCCTTGACGAGTTG
>DAOQTN010000272.1:0-4584 GCA_035340555.1 Anaerolineaceae bacterium
GGCACGGTACCATCCATTCCCTTGATCGCTTCATCCATCATGTCCAAGAAGATCGCCGCCGGAGCTCAGGCCATTGTCCTGGATGTCAAAGTAGGCGCGGGGGCATTCATGGAGACGCTGGAGGATGCCCGCCGCCTGGCCGGACTGATGGTGGCCATTGGCCGCCTGAGCGGTCGCAAGACCGTGGCCCTGCTTTCGGACATGAACCAGCCGCTGGGTCAGGCTGTCGGCAATGCCTTGGAGGTGCGGGAGGCTGTTGACACCCTGCACGGCGCCGGTCCGGCGGATTTCCGGGAACACTGTCTGATTGTGGCCAGTCACATGCTGAATTTGGGGCAGAAGGCCCCCAATTTACAGTTTGCCCGCCAGTTGGCTGAGGAAGCTCTGGAGTCCGGCCGGGCCTGGACCCTGTTTCGGCAGTTGGTGCACGCCCAGGGGGGGGATGTGGCTTATGTCGACAATCCCGACCGTCTGCCGCGGGCGGCATTGGTTGAGACGGTCTCCGCCGCGCGCACTGGCTACCTGTCCAGCATCAATGCCCGGGAAGTTGGGGAGACCAGTGTTGAGCTGGGCGCGGGGCGGGCCCGCAAGGAAGACCCGATTGAACATGCGGTGGGCATCATCATTCATCACAAGGTGGGTGATCGGGTTGAAAAGGGTCAACCGCTGTTCACCATTCATGCCAATGATGCCGCCCGGCTTAAGAAAGCCCGGACCCGGCTGCTGGCGGCTCATCAATGGCAGGATCGCCCCGCCGAACCCCTGCCTCTTTTCTACGGGGTGATTGAATAATCCCCTTCAATTTCAAAAAAAATGACAGCTCCGGCATCACCATGGGTTTGAGGAGCTGTCATTTTTTAGTTGTCGGCGCCGCCGCTTGTTAGTTGTCGGTACTGCTGCTTAATAGTTGTAAGCACTGCCGCCGATGAACTCGCGCAGCACAGAATCCCCCGGTACCACGGTGTCATCGTCAAGCGGGGTCAGCTCCTCAAGCAGAGCGCGCACCCGGACAGCCCGGGTGTAGGCATCTTCTCGCAGGGGATCCCCCTTGAATTCTTCCGCCCAGGCGGCAAAATGGGTCATCAGGCGCGGTTTGTAGATGCACAATTCGTGCGGCATGGCGCTGTTGACAATGATGTCGGCAGTATTCAGGAAGGGAATGATGTTGCGCTTTTCACTGGTACGCACATAATGCCAGTGAACCAGGGTTTGGCGGGGCTCATAGCCCCGATGGGCGGCATCCCGCAGCATGCGGCGCATGAGCCGGACATCAGTCCAGCGGACATAATTTCCCTGGGCGCCCTTCAACTGCATCAGCGGTTCCAGGTAGACTTTGAATTTTTGGTCATGGGGCACGGCCTGGGTCATCTCGGGATAAAGGCCATGCAGACTGTCAATCAAAACAATTTCATTAGGCCCAAGCCGCAGGGGGGTGCGGTCATCATACCGCTTGCCCTGTTTGAAATCGTAATAGGGCATGCGGATTTCTTCACCGGCGGTTAATCGGCTGAGGTGTTCGTTAATCAACCGCAGATCCAGGGCCTGGGGAGTTTCAAAATCGTAATCGCCAAACTCATCCCGGGGCTGCAGGGCGAGATCATAGAAATAGTTATCCAAATTAAGGGTGACAAGCTTCAACCCCAGGTAGGCCAGCCGTTGGCCGATTTTGATGGTGGTGGTGGTTTTCCCGGATGAGGATGGCCCGGTGATGATGACCATCTTCATCTTGTCCCGGCGCATGGCAATCATTTCCGCCGCATTTTCGACATCCTGGTTGTAGGCGGCTTCGCAGGCCGACACAATTTGCGGCAGTTCGCCGCGGGCAATGCGGTCGTTCAGACCGGCGATGGTATTCACGCCTTCAGCCACCGCCCAATCCAGCACGTGCCAGATTTTGGCCCAGGGAATGGTTTCGGATGGACGGGCGGCCAGCCGGGCGCGCTCCTGGCGATCCCGGGCACGCTCATCGCGGTAGAGGATGTAGGCTTTGGCCACCCGGGCATGCCCGTTTTCAATCAGCACCTTTTCCACCATGTCCTGGATTTCTTCCACCGAAGGGATGTGATCCGGGGGAATGGCCTTTTCAAGTTCAGCAACAACTTTTTCTGTCAGGGCTTCGGCCGTACTGCGGTCGCGTCCGCCGACTGCGATGGCGGCGCGGTAGATCGCGTTGGTGATCCGTTCCGCATTGAACGGCACAACCGCGCCTGTGCGCTTGACAATACTTTGAATTTTGCCCATTTTTGACCTCGAATTTGAAAAAGGACTGCTGGAGTGAATTAATTATAGCATGTCTGACAACAGCTTGTTGTTGTTTCTTAACGAGCGATGCCCCATCTATAACGAAGACGGAAGCCTGATCAGATGAAACAAGGGGGATGAGATCGAGTGCCGCCTCTGACCGGGATAATCTCAATCTCTGGGGTGTTGTGGAAATCCATCCATGTCTCTGCAGCTGGAGTCCGGCAGGATGTGGGACATATTATGCCGTATAATAAACTCAATGGACTTGATGCACACGGAGGATTTCATGGGGTTCGATATCACCAGATGGCAGGAAAAGATCTCAGAACACATCAGGCCACGCGTTTGGTTATTCAAACAGGCAGGCACTGATTTGATATACGGATTGTTGGCCTCAAGTGCGCTATTGCCGATAATTCTGTCCGGTGGAGATCTTTCTGCCGCTTTAGTTCCTCTGCTGGGTAATATTGGAGCTGGCTTGGTTGTCAATTTAGTTCAGGGTTGGAAGGACAAATCCGACGAATCGGTTGCCCGAGAGATTCTTGGCGCTGTTCAGAAAAACGCTGTGTTACGCCTAGCATTGGATGAATTATTGCTGAAGCTGGATGTCATCTCGACAGCAGCCCGGGAAATCAACCCGGCTGACCGACATGGGTTTCTGGAAACCCTGCGAACTGAATTAAGCCGGGTGAAAAGCTCAATCCAAATTCATATTTATACGGATGGGGGCGGTGTTATCTGTGGTAATGTCTCTGTCGAAAATGGCGATTTTGTTGGTCGTGATAAAGTTGAGTATCATTTCCACCTCCCGTCACAGGATCCTGGTATCAGTGCTCTATTCCAACTGCCTGACCCGCCAGCTGACTTTGTGGGGCGCGCAGCTGAACTGGATGAAATCTGCACGGTCTTAGAGACACAGGGTATGCTGATCTGCGGATTTACTGGTTTGGGTGGTGTCGGCAAGACCGCGCTTGGTTTAATGCTGGCTGCCCGCATTAAAAACAAATATCCCGATGGACAGATCCTGCTCCATCTGGGCGGCACCTCTGATCATCCCATGTCGCCTGAGGCTGCCTTGGATCGACTGATTCGTGCTTTTAAACCCACAGCTTGTCTGCCTGAGGATATTGAACAACTTATCAACATCTACCGCGGACTGTTGGCAGACAAACGCATCTTGGTTTTTCTGGATGATGCTCGCGATCCGGCCCAAGTGCGTGCCTTGCTGCCTCCCAGCCCATCCATGACGATTATAACCAGTCGCATGCGATTTGACTTGTCAGGCTATCATACCCGGGACATTTCGATGTTACCGCTGGAAGATGCTGCAAAACTGATTTGTACTGTGTGGGGTCAGGTTTCATCAGATGTAACCGCTTTGGCCCAGGCTTGCGGCTGCTTGCCAATGGCTTTGCGCGCTACTGGAGCCCTTCTCCGACGCCGTCCCGATTTATCCCCGGAGTCGGTGGTCAGCCTGCTATCCGATGCTACTCGACGCTTGGCGCTGGCTGATCCTGAGAGAGAGAATCTTACTGTAGCTGCCGCGTTTCAGGCCAGTTACGAGCAACTCAGCACTGAGCTACAAACTCAGTGGCGGAGCTTGGGAGTCTTCCCTGTAGATTTTGACATTGCAGCTGCCACGGCAATCTGGGCAGAAGAGAATTTGGATCCCGGTGAAACATTATCAAAATTGCGCGACGCTTGTCTGGTGGACTACGCATCCGGGCGTTGGCAGTTACATGACCTGGCCCGCGATTTTGTTCGATCAGTAAGCTCACCCGCTGAATTCCATGCCTTGTCATATCGTCATGCAACTTATTATCTGGATGTTTTGGCTGAAGCAAAACATCTTTACAAATCGGGTAATGAAAACATCCTTATTGGATTGGGTTTGTTTGATCAGGAACGTTTGAACATCGAAACAGGTCAGGCCTGGGCGGCAGAGCATTTAACTGACCCTACGGCTGCAGCATTATGCAACTCATACCCCAACGCTGGGGCTTATGTACTCTCTTTGCGTCTGCATCCACAGGCTCAGATTGCCTGGCTAGAGGATGCCCTGACCGCTGCCCGGACCCTTGGAAATCGAAAATATGAAGGATTACATCTCGGCAACCTGGGTCTGATCTGGGCGCGGCTTGGTGAACCCCGCCGGGCCATTGAGTATTATGAGCAACGTTTGGAGGTCGCGCGCGAAATTCATGATCGTAAGGGTGAAGGGATTGTTCTCGGTAACCTGGGAAATGCCTATCTTAACCTTGGCGAACCACTCCGGGCTATTAAATACCACGAGCGCCGACTGGTCATTGCACGTGAAGATGGTAATCGACGAGGCGAGGG
>DAOQTN010000273.1:0-4569 GCA_035340555.1 Anaerolineaceae bacterium
CACGGAATTGCGGCAGAGCGCCGTTACAAGCCACCCGCTTTAGCCGGTGGTCGTTTACAGTGGTGCCTGGTTACCCGATGCCTGGTTACCCGATTAATCGGGCAGGCCAATGGCGGCGCGAACTTCGCGCATGGTTGCTTCAGCAATGGCGCGGGCCCGCCCGGCTCCGGCATGCAGGATTTCCCAGACTGCGGCCGGATTGCGATCCAGTTCAGCGCGCCGAGAGCGGAAAGGCTCCAGATGGGCGTTGAGGTTGGCGGCAAACCGCTTCTTGCAGTCCACACAACCAATGCCCGCCCGACGGCACTCGAGATCAATCATCGCCACTTCATCAGCGGGGGAGAAGACCTTGTGCAGGGCAAACACATTGCAGACTTCAGGACGCCCGGGATCAGTGCGCCGCTGACGCTGGGGATCGGTCACCATGCTCATCACGCGCTTGCTGGTTTCCTCGGGTGTGGCTGCCAGTTCGATGTGATTATCCAGGCTCTTGCTCATCTTCTGGACGCCATCAATGCCAACCACCTTGGGCACCTCGGTCACCTTCATATCCGGTTCAACCAAAACAGCCGCGCCGTAACGATAGTTAAATGAGCGAACCGTTTCCCGCGCAAACTCAATATGCGGGGCTTGATCAACGCCAACGGGCACCAGCCCGGCCTTGTAAAGCACAATATCGGCAGCCATAAGCACCGGGTAGCCCACCAACCCCAGGTTGACATTATTGGGTTGTTGGCGGACTTTTTCCTTGAAGGTGGGCAGATCGGTCAGCTTGCCCAGGGGGGTGACCATCGAAAGAATGGTATGCAGCTCGGTGACCTGGGGCACATGCGACTGAACAAACATGATGGACTCATCCGGGCGGATGCCCACTGCCAGCCAGTCCAAGGCCATTTCGTAAGTATTCTGCCGCAGGTCGCGGGTGGTTTCCATGGTGGTGAGGGCGTGCAAGTCAACAATACAGTAGATGCAGTCATAATCCGCCTGCAGGGCCACATAGTTGCGCATTGCCCCCAAATAATTGCCCAAGTGCTGCCGCCCGGTAGGGCGGGCGCCGGAGAATACCCGGCCTTTTTTAGCCATCATTTTTCACCATCCTGAAGATATTTTTTCATCGCCCGGGTCACTTCGCCGGGCTCGGGGTGTCGCATGGTCGCCAGCTTGGAATAGAGCAGTCGGCCGTTAACCGTCACTTCAAACCGGCCGCCCTGCGAAGGCATGAGCGTGACGGTTTCAATTTCAGGTTCAAAATGCCGCATCAGTTCGGCCGTCAAACTGACGGCGCGCTCGGTATAGTGTCAAACCGCACAGTATTCAATCATGACTTTGAGCAGCATCGGGCCAGCCTCCACGGTGTTAATCTTGTGCCTGATTATAATCGTTTTTTAACTCCGTCGAGGCTGGTGTCATGTTTTATCTGTTGTTTGTATCGCTTCTATGGGCCTTTTCATTTGGACTGATCAAGGGCAACCTGACCGGAATCGATCCAGTATTTGTCGCTTTTGCCCGGATTTTGATTGCCCTGCTGGTCTTCCTGCCATTCTTGCGAGTGCGCAGGGTTTCACGCCAACAGGGATTGCAGCTGCTGGCAATCGGCGCCGTCCAGTATGGCCTGATGTACATGTGCTATAATGCCGCCTTCAATTTCCTCAAAGCTTACGAAGCCGCTCTGTTTACAATTTTCACCCCCCTCTACATCACCCTGATCAACGACGGGATGACCCGCCGGTTCCACCTGTTCCCCCTTGGGATGGCAGCCCTGGCTGTGGTTGGAACCGGGATCATCAGTTACAACGGCGGCGTGAGCACCGCCCAATGGGTGGGATTTGGATTAATGCAGTTGTCCAACCTCTGTTTTGCCCTGGGCCAGGTGGCTTACCGGCGGGTGATGACTGGCAGCACGGTGTCAGATGGTTCAATTTATGGCCTGGTGTACCTGGGTGGGGCGCTGGCAACCGGGCTGGCGGCGGCGCTGTTCACACCCTGGCCGGACCTGACACTGAGTGCCAAACAGGTCGGGACGCTGATTTATCTGGGCGCGGTGGCCTCGGGAGTGGGGTTCTTCCTGTGGAATATTGGGGCGCGGCGTGTTAACGTCGGTGCGCTGGCCATCTTCAATAATTTAAAGGTGCCCCTCTCGGTCCTGGTCTCGCTTCTGGTGTTTGGTGAAACGGTCAGGCTGCCCGGATTGATCCTCGGCGGGTTGATTGTACTGGGTGCACTGGGATGGAACGAAGTGCACCAGCACCGGGCACACGATGCCAGTAAATACATTTGACCGGGGCAGCCGATCGGCCACCCCGGTCCATACCCGCGTCATTATTTCAGGATAATCGGCAAGTAGATGTATTGAGCGATATCATCCTCCCGGATGACCAGCACGGCACTGGCCGGGGAGCCCAGGATGGCTCCCAAGGGATTGCTGAGCGCCAGGATCACCGACTCGTTGCCTTCAACCAAATTGTCATCCAGCAGTGGAATGCTGAACATTTGTGAGCCGGTATTGCCGGCCGCCCAAGTCAGTGTGCCGCTGACCGTTGTGTAATCCGCTCCAGCAGCAGCGGTGCCATCGCTGGTGGCATAATCCACGCTCAGCCCTGCGGCACATTGAGCCGCCGGTTGAACCATAACGGTAATGCTGGCTGACAGAGCCGCCTCATCCACAGCATACTCAACTGCCGTAAATTGCACCAGACAGGTGGAGGGGTTCTCATCATCGATGATGGTCAGCACCGCCGTACCCGGTTCGCCGAGATTGGCACCGGCTGGATTGCCGAGCGTCAGATTGACCGTCTCATCCCCTTCGGTCTCAGTATCTGGCAGAATGTTAACAAAAAACGTCTGTGGTGCCGGGTCGCCGGCCGACCAGAACAGGGTTCCGCTGGTGCCCGTATAGTCCGAGCCAGACTGGGCAGAGCCATTGCTGGTGGCGTAATCCACCTGGGCAGCTGCGGCACAGGCCTGGTCAAGGGATACAGTAATGTTAGCCCGGGTGTCGTCCTCCAGAACGGCATAACCGGTTGAACTGAATGCCACTTGACAGGTGTCATTATCCCCGATGGTCAGAATGGTCTGGAAGGGCGTGCCGGCCGTGGCACCAGTCAGGTTGCTCAAATCGAAAACGACCGTTTCGTCCAGTTCGTCCTCAGCATCGTCGGTGATCATCAAGCTGAAGGTTTTAGCTCCCGTCTCCCCGGCGGCCCAGTTCAATGTCCCGCTGCCTCCGGTGAAATCCGAACCAGGAGTGGCGGTACCACCGGTCACGGCATAATCGGCGCTGCCGGCAGCGGAGCAGCCCCCACCGGTGCGGGTGGCGGTGATAATGGTCGTGCCCGCATTCTCACCCGCGCTGGAGGCAGTTTGGGCGAATTGAATGGTGCAGACACCCGGGGCGTCATCATCCAGAATGGTGATCGTATGGACTGCCGGACTACCCAAAAATGCAGTGCTCGGATTGGACAATGTGACATTCAATGTCTCATCGACCTCCTCCAGGGTATCTTCGTGGATGGCAATCTGGATCGTCTTTCCGGAAGCATCACCAGCCGTCCAATTCAGTGCCCCGCTGGCGCTGTCATAATCCTGCCCGGCAGTGGCATCGCCGCCACCGGTGGCATATTGGACCGCCGCGGCCAAGGCGGGATTGCCCTGGCGCGAGACGGTGATCATCAGGACCACTTCATCCTCATTGGTTGATGTCGCGGCCAGGTCAAACTGGAGATAGCTGCCATCTTCAAAAGCACCCCGATCCACAATCACCATACCATCATTGTTGCCATCAATTGGTCGGGCGATGGTGTCATGATCCATGGTCGGGCATAGTGGTGCGGATGGATTGGCGGAATCAATGCCAGGTGCACCTGGCGTGGTCAGGTGAAAATTATTGTTTGATGGATCCACAAACAGTGGATCAGCCACAATGGTCTGGGCTCCCACCGGCACGCCACTGTAATTCACACCCCAGTTCCACAAGTTGTTATAGTCCTCAACCGGCACGATACCGCCACCAAGCTGGGCCAGGGCAGTGCCATTGGCGCGGTAGAGGAAGTTGGCAAGAACGGTGTTATGGATCTGTCCGATTCCCCCGGTAAAGCTCAACACCCCATAAGCCAGGCCACCCGTACCAGGAACTGATGTGGCCCCGCTGCTGCCATTTGTTCCCCCGGTACCCGGAGGGACGCCCAGTCCTCCCGGGCCGCCCATACCACCAGGGCCAACCATCCCGGCAGCCCCGCCGGACGAGGCTGCATAAACCTCCACCAGGGTATTATTGGTCAAAATGGCTGTGGTTTGCTGCAAGTAGGCCAGCTGGGCATCACCCGAACCCCCGCCTGCCCCGGCAGCGCCACCATTACCGCCGTTGCCGCCATTGCCGCCCGGGGCCTGCTGAACAGGTCCCATACCTCCGGCCCCCCCCATGCCCCCCATCCCTCCAGGGGCGCCATTGCCCCCAACGCCCCCATTTCCACCGGCCACATCCACTTCGAGATGGTTGGTGACCACAGTAACCCCGGTAAAATTTTCAAACCGCAAACCGGCGGCCAGACCACCCAGACCGCCAGCCCCGGC